>QMNH01000157.1 GCA_003647675.1 Candidatus Falkowiibacteriota bacterium
AAAAAGACGAGCCAAAAAAAGAAAAAAATTGACCAAATAGTGATAGTGTAAAAAATTAGTATGCTAAACAAATTAACTAAAAAAAAAGAATTTGAAAAAGTTTATAAAAACGGAAAGTCAAGTTTTAATCAATTATTAGGAATAAAAACAATCCAAAGCCAGAATAAAAAAGCCCGTTTTGGAATAATAGTTAGCACCAAAATAAGCAAAAAGGCGGTAGAGCGCAATAAAATTAAAAGGCAAATTAGAGCAGCCCTAGAAAAAGAACAGGAAAAAATAAAAGAAAATATAGATTGTGTAATAATAACCCGGCCGGAAATAATAAATAAAAATTATAAAGAGATAGAAAATTCGATTTATAAAAATTTAAAAAGATTAAATTTATATAAATAGAGCCTAAATAAAGCCACATGCTGGTTAATTATCCTCGATATTTAGTTATTCAAATAATAAAAATATATCAAAAAACTATTTCTTTTGATCATGGTTTTTTAAAAAATAAATACCCCTTTGGTTATTGTCGCTTTAAGCCTACCTGCTCAGAGTATGCAATAGAAGCAATAGAAAAATATGGAATTATAAAAGGAGGGGGAAAAGCAATTTGGCGTGTTTTAAGGTGTAACCCTTGGAATAAAGGCGGCTATGATCCACTTAAATAATAAAATTAATACGCACTCTAATAAAAAAGCTTATTTTTAAATAAATTAAGTCTTGCGTAAGTTCTATAATATCATATATATGCTTCAATATATTTACCTCACACTTTTTTATAAACCAGTATTAAATTTATTGGTTTTTTTGTATAACATAACACCAGGGCATGATTTAGGAATAGCTATTATTTTATTAACAGTAATAATTAAATTAATACTATTACCTTTATCAAAAAAATCTTTAAAGTCGCAAAAAGCATTACAAGAACTTCAACCCAAAATAGAAGAAATCAAAAGAAAATTTAAGGACAAAAAAGAAGAAATGAGCCGGGCAATGATGGCGCTTTACAAAGAAAATAAAGTAAACCCCTTTTCGTCTTGTTTACCATTAATTATCCAGCTGCCTTTTTTACTAGCCGTTTTCCGAGTATTTAGAAACGGCTTTAATAATAGTTCCTTGGATTTAGTATATAACTTTATTAATAAACCCGAAACGATTAATAGTATTTCGTTGGGTTTTTTAGATCTTTCTGCTACCCACAATATATATTTAGCTGTTGCCGCCGGAATAGCCCAGTTTTGGCAGACAAAAATGATGATGGCCAAACGGCCGACAGAAAAAACTCCTGGCGCCAAAGATGAGGACATGATGGCCATAATAAATAAGCAATCAATGTATTTTATGCCCTTGCTAACCGTTTATATTGCCTATACGTTTCCGGCCGGCCTGGCTCTTTATTGGCTAACTACCACCATACTAACCGCGCTGCAGCAATTATATATATTTAATAAAAAACCAATTTTAAATTCAAATAAAATATTAATAGAAAAAGAAAATAAAATTATAGAAGGTAAAATAATAAAAAAATAGCTAGTATTAGTAAAATAAAAGATAAATTTAGCTAATATTAAACAAAAAAATAATAAAAATTGCTAATATTAAATAAAAATTGCTAAATTAAAAATTTAAAATAGAATAAATTTATGATTGGAGTTTTTGATTCAGGTTTTGGCGGATTAACTGTATTTAAAGAATTAATTAAAGTATTGCCAGAGTATAATTATATTTATTTAGGAGATAATGCCCGCGCTCCCTATGGTAATAAGTCTGAGGACTTAATTTATGAATACACGCGCTCTGGCGTGGATTTTTTATTTAAAAAAGGTTGTCAGCTGATAATAATTGCTTGCAATACTGCTTCAGCCAAAGCTTTAAGAAAAATACAACAGGAATATTTGCCTGAAAATTATCCAAACAGAAAAGTATTAGGGGTAATTATTCCGGCCGCGGAAACAGTTTGGGAATTAATAAAAGAAGAAAATAAACAAAGCCAGCCAATTAAAATAGGAATAATTGGAACAAAAGCAACCATAAAATCAAAAGTTTACGAAAAAGAATTAAGGAAAAAGACCGATAATTTAGAAATATTTTCTAAAAGTTGTCCCCTATTGGTCCCTTTAGTGGAAGAAGGCTGGACAGGAAAAAGGGAAACAAAAATGATTTTTAAAAAATATTTAAGGCCGTTAAAAGAAAAAAAAATAAAATATTTAATATTAGGCTGCACACATTACCCTTTTTTATTAAAACAAATAAAGCAAATAATGGGCAAGACATTAATAATTAATACGCCGGAAGCAGTAGCAATAAAAACAGCTGAATATTTAGACAAACATAAAAATTTAGAAAAAAAATTAATAAAAAATAAAAAACAGTTGTTTTTAACAACTGACAGTCCAAAAGAATTTAAAAATTTTTGTTTAAAACTATTTAAAAATAAAATAGATATAGAAAAGATCGTTTTAAAATAATGTTAAAAACTTTTTATAATAGCATTTACAAATATATTATCCAAACGCATAATTCATAAGTAAATAAACCTGAATATTAGCTAAAAATTTTAAAATTGTCTATTTTTTCCGACGATTAAATTAATTTTAAAATTACTAATAGAGATAGCTACTGGAGTTTGGAGCTTAATCGAAGAATCTAAGACTACTTGTGAACTAGGATTAATAATACGCAGCTTTTTAAAAGAAAAGATACTTTGATTAGTTTGCCCTAAATTAAGAGGCAAATATTTTTTTGTTTTATTGGATTTAATAAAAAGCTCTAAAATACCGTCTTTAGCATTAGAATTAATTTCCAACGGTAATTTTTGCATGGCCGGCAAATTTATTACGGCAATTTCCCCGCTTTCATTAATTTCAATTGTATAATTTTTGTCAATTTCTAGAGTGGTATTTACGGTTGTAATCACGGCTTGAGAGAGAAAAAAAATATTATTAGCTTGAGCTAAATCTAATTTTTGGATTCTTCTAGCCGATAATATACCGCAAGACGCTTCTTCGCTGGTATAGCCCAGATAGTCGGCAATTTCGTTATTTTTATTCCCAACCGGAATAAAACCCAGAGGAATTTTTTTATAAACAGAATTTAGGGTATATTGTCTTACTAGGGCATTAATAGTTTGATTATATGTTTGATTATTACCAACCGCAATTATAGTTTTAGCGCCTTTTTTGAGTTCATTTTCAATCGTATCAAAAATTGAATTC
>QMNH01000158.1 GCA_003647675.1 Candidatus Falkowiibacteriota bacterium
GAGCCGGCGCCTGTCAGAAGCCGAGGTGTTGAGCAGTCGGCCCAACAGTGCTGATAATTTGGTTCGGACCATTAACGAAGCCAGGGAAAATTCAAAGGCAGCCGAGACTAAGGCTGAAAAAATTGGAAACCAGGAAGAATTTCCCCAAATAAATAATAGTATTGCCAAAAATAAATCTGAGCAGGAAAATACCTTGGCAGTTATTGCTCAAAATGTCGGTGTTGATACCAGCGAGGAAGTATTGAATAGCGTGGCTTTGGCAATAGAGGAAACAAAAACCAGTAAACTTCAAATTAAAAAAGATATCAAAGGCAATAAAGATATCCCGGCTTTTTCTTTCGGGCCAAGGGCTACTACAACAAAAGAGGAAAAAATAACAGAAAAAGCGGCCAGCAGCAGTTCTTCGAAAAAAGAGGAAATTTATAAATACATGAATGATAATATAAAAAAAGAAAACAAATTGGATAATGCCAATTTTTCCCTGGAAGGGCTTATGGAAAAAATTAACAGATTAAAGGAAGAAATTCAGGCGGAAGAATATGAATCAGACGATGTAAATACACTATTTAAGCATTTTGATAAAAGAATCCAAAAAGCAGAAGAGCTGATAGAGGATGAACAATTAAGTGATTTTAAAGAAATATTAGAATCTACAAACGCGTTGTCGAATAACGCCAAAAGCTTTATAAAATTGAAAAAAGAAGAAAATAATAAAAAAAGTAAAAAATATAAAGAAGATGACGATGGCGAAAATGATGATAAAGAAAAATACGATGAATCTGAAGAAGAAAACAATGGGGTAAATACACAAGGAAACAGCAATAAGTTTAACAAAAAAAACAACAAGAATAAATAATTATATATCAATTATATAAAAAAGACAGGGGCTTTGCTCCTGTCTTTTTTATTAATGATCTTTGGTAAAATTAAATTTAAAAAGGCCAATTAATAATTTGCCATTGATTTTTTTGGGGCGGAGCGGGATCCAGGACTTGAAAATTTTCTTGATATTTTACTAATATTATTATATAATTAAGGCACCTAAGACTGGACTATGAAATTTAATTATAAAAAAATTATATATTGGTTCCCGCGCGTTTTAGGGTTGTTATTTGCTTTTTTCATGAGCCTTTTTGCTACCGAGATATTTAATGAAGGCTATTCTGTTTTAAAAACTATAATCGGTTTTTTAATCCAGCTGATACCGGCATTAATTATATTAGTTTTCACCGCGATTGGCTGGAAAAAAGACGCTTGGGGAACGGCTTTATTCACGATTCTGGCTATTGCTTATATTTTGTATTTTAAAAATCAGCCTTGGCAGACTTATGTCATAATTTCAGCTCCGTTATTTTTAATTGGAGTTTTATTTTTATTAAACAAAATATTCGGAGAAAAAAAAGAAAAGCCAGCGGAAAAAGGGCTGTAATTTGTTACTTTTATGATAGTTTTTCGTATGAAATATTAGGATTACAATATAATTTGCAATGGAAATTAACGAGACAAAAATAATAGAAAAATGCCGGCAAGGCCACTTGGAAGAATTCGGCTCGCTTTATGATAGGTATATAAAAAAAATATACGATTTTATTTATTACAAAACGCATCACAAAGAAACCGCCGAAGACCTATGCAGTCAGGTCTTTATGAAAGCGATAAGTAAAATAAAGGGATTTAATTTAGACAAAGGCACTTTTCAGGCCTGGATTTACGCAATTGCCAGAAATACGGTAATAGATTATTATCGTACCAAAAAAAATGAAATTGACATTTTCGATATTTGGGATTTAGCCGTTAAAGAAAATGTTGAGCGTGATATAGATACAAAAATAAAACTTGAAAAAGTCGTTTTGTACCTAAAGGAATTAAAACAAAAACAAAGGGATATTATAATTATGCGGGTGTGGCAAGGTCTTGGATATAGGGAAATTGCGGAAATTTTAAATAAATCCGAAGCCAGCTGCAAAATGTCTTACTCGCGCGCAATTAATAAATTGCGCCAAGAAATGCCCCTGAGTCTATATATTGCCTTTTTGTTACTAAATTAAATTAATATCGTTTAATAGTATAGATATAAATAAATAATATGGAAAATCAAATAAATAATATATTGAAAGATTTATATAAAATTGATGTCGGTTTAAAGCGTCATGAAGAAAAATTAATTAAAATAATTAAGGAATTGCTGGCTTCGCGTCCTGACACAAAGTTTAATCCCGCTTTCGTGGCTCAGCTGCGGACAGAGGTTTTAAAGCGTGCGCAAGAATTTGGGAAGGGAAGTGAAACTTCAGTTTCTTGGATGCAAATTATGAATTTAGGAAAATTAACATATGCTTTAGTCGGTGCCGTTTTGGCTGTATTGATTATTTTGCCGGCCGTAGTTTTATTTAATCGTTCTTCCGGCGTCCCCATAAAATTATCCAAAAACAATTTGGATCTGGCTGGGGAGACAAAAATAGCAAAATTGGAAAACAATGCTTTTGGTTCTTTACGGGGTATAAGTGGCAATGAACAAGCTGTCGGCGGCAAGACAAACAGCTCCATAAGCGCTTCCGCGGCCTTGGAGGCGGCAGACGAATTCGCACCGGTCGTTTACGGTTTGGGCGGGGACGGTGGCCTAGTTACTTCCGAAAAAGCAATCGTTATGCCAGTACCCGATATTATTAATTATAAATATGTATATACCGGTCCGGAACTAATCGCGTCGGAAAGCCAATTGCCGGTTTACCGCCAATTAGCCGGCAATGATATGGGTAAAAGTTTGTCTGGAGTTTTAAACTCCCTTGATCTTGGCCTGATTGATTTAAACAAGTTTAAGAATCGGTCTTTGACTAATTTTACTATTACCGAAGACCGGGACTTCGGTTATCAAATAAATTTTGACGCGCAAAACGCCAATTTAAGTATAAATACTAATTGGCAGAAATGGCCCCAGACCGGCTCTGAATGTCGTGATGAAGCCTGCTACGATAAATACCGCCTGACAATGGAGGATGTGCCGGCTGACGAAAAATTAATCGCTATTGCCGATGAATTTTTGACTGATTATAACATCAATATAAGTGGCTATGAGCCGGGTCAGGTCAGGACTGAATGGGAAAAGACTTTATACCGCGATGAAAGCCGTAAATTATATATACCTGACGCGGCTACCGTAATTTATCCGGCGGTCGTGGAAGGAAAA
>QMNH01000159.1 GCA_003647675.1 Candidatus Falkowiibacteriota bacterium
AAACAACTCGGCTTTGCCGCTGTTTATCTTTAAATAAAAGCCGTTTTCGTCTCTGGCTATTTCTAAATCGGCACCATATCTCCCTTCTTTTACTTTTAAGATATGCCGATGTCCAGTTATTTCGCCTTCCGCCACGACTAAATCTTCTTTCAGCTTTGAAAATTTAAGACCTTTTGGTTCTTCTTTTAGGGGGAGAAGAACTATGTCCCCTTGATATAATTGTTTCATAATAAAGTTTTTTAGGTTTTTAAAATGAAATTTCGTCCTCTTACTCCATTTCCTCGTCATAGGTTTTCTCGCCGAAAACTTTCTCAAAATCTTCTTTATCTTTTAGGTTCTGTTTCCAGCGTCTGAATTCCGCCTGTTTTTCCCGCCGCTTGGCTTCCTGTTCGGGCTGGAGCTTAAATTCTGGTTCTTTTAAGAGGTCTCGCAAGGTTCTTTCCAGAGCCGCCTCGTGCTCCCAAAATTCCAGAAACTTGCTCTTAGTTATGCCGAATTCGCCCACCTCTAAAAACTCCTGACACCAGTAATACATGAACTTGCCCCTGTTATATCTGCTTTCAGGATATTTCCGAAGTATCATCTTGGCTTGTTCCTTCTGGGTCATCTTGTTTGGTAAAAATTAAGGTAAATGCCTCAAAACTGCCCGCCAATTTATCAATCTTTTGCGAAATCGCAACCTGATTTTTAAGGATTTGCTTTAACGCCTCTACGATTTTGTCCTGTTTTGAGGGTTGCCGAAAAATATAATCGCAATCCCTATTTGAGCAGGCATAAAAAGCGTTATACGGCTTCCCCGTGCGTTTGCTCACGCCGGCGGGCACTAATTTTATGGAGCTCCCGCACTTTGGGCATTGCTGCGGGGCTTGGTTAGTTAAGGTCATTTTAGGTTTTCTTTTTTAATTTCCTCTTTGATTTCTTCTAAATCCTTAATGGCTTGGTTATAGCCCTCGGCATAATAAATATGTTTATTGTTTTCCCCCGGTTCGCTCCAGCAATGAACAACTAACTTTATTTTATCTAATAATTCATCTCTTTTCTTTTCCCAGTTTTTTATATATGCGCTTTTCTTTTTACTCTTTTTATTCATTTTCTTCCTCTATTATTGGTATATCCTCTTCATCGGAAGGGTTCTCTTTTTGGTATTCTGCCGCTTCCATAGCTTGGCGGTTAGCTTCGTCCGCCAGCGCCTCAGCCCTATCCTGCTTCATTCGCCTTTCCCACTCCTCATTTATTTTAAAAGGGTCTGGAATTGGCTTGGGGGCGGTTAATTCAGTTTTCTTGCTCTCCGATATATTGTATAAAGTATTAAGCCAGAATTTAATTCTCTCGGGTTTTAGCTTCTTCTCCGCCACGGTTAGGGCTACCGCATCGTGGATAAGACCGCCTATTTGAGCCCCTAAATCCTTTTTCTCCCAAGCTTTAATTTTTCGGTCAAGCCCCAATTCCGCCGGGCTTTTTCGTTTAATCGCCATAAATTTAATAAGCGCAACGACCGCATAGAGTATCGCCTTCCTCAAACCCTATTTCACTTCGGACAATATCTCCGCATTTGCCGCAAAAAGTATGATTCTTGCAAAACCGCTCCAATTTTCCAAGCTCTTCCTCCGCCGCCTCAAAACCATAAGCCGAACCTTTAATTACTTCTTCCCCGTCACGGGTAATCATAATATCAATCTTTAACCTTTTTGATTTCTCGGTCATAATTTTAGTTAATTATTTATTTTACCGACCTTTGATTTGCGGTTTCTCTTCTAATAATGCGATAGATATGCGGCAAGCTTAAATTGAAGAACACCGCCAAATCCTCCATTGCCCAATCGCTCTTCTTCTGCTGCCACATATCATAGACCATTTTGTCTCTTAATCTTTTTATTTTTTCTTTTTTCATATATTTCTTAAAAGCGCGGCTCTTCTAATTTCCATAAAGCAAACCCCGTCATAAGCCCCGCTAATAATCCGATAATGATACAAATAACTTGGGTCATAATTTTATCCTTTTTTTATCATTTTAGCATAGCCAAGAGCTTTGTCAAGAGCTAACCTGTGGAAAACTCTTATCTCCACTCAATATCTTTTTCCAATCCAGCAAACTCTAACCACTCACCGCCATCATTTGGCAAAACCCACCATTTATTTCTACTAAACCGCATTTGTTTTCCTTTATAAAAAGGTTTCTTTAAATATATTTCCACCTATTGTATATCTTTTAGTTGTAATATCTAGTTATTGTATGTCTAATTTGTTGACTACCGACCAGTCTAATTTGTTGACTACTGTAAACTGATTTGTTGACTAGTTTTTAATTTATACACAGTAGTTTTCCCCCTTTTTTTTACAGCTATAATAAACCCTTTTTTAATTAAGCCCTTACTATACCCCTTTCTTCCGTTAATAGCCCAATCAATTGCTTGTCGAGAAAGCCCAATTCCCTTATCTATCCATTTATGTTCTTTTTTAGAATAAATCCCTTTTTGAAATTGCGTCCAAGAAATAGCATCGCAATCTTTATCATATCCCCAAGTATGCCTTAAAATATAATCTAAAACTTTTTGTTCCGAACCTGTTAAAGTATGCCACCAGCCATTAACAATACGAGGATAACGCCAATAATTATTAGCTGGTTCGCTCGGAAATCCAGGAAATTCATTTGGTTCTTTTATGTATTTTTTATATTTTTCTGGTATTTCCATATTTTATAGAAACAAAAAGGAGCGTCCTAACAAGGGATTTAGTCGGAACGCTCCCTTTTGTCCCCTTGTTAGTTTTGTTTATTTGTCCGACCATTATTTTAATTTGCGTTTATTTCTTTATTTTTCCCACTCAAAGTAGGTTTCCGCTGTTTTATATTCTCTATCCGACCTAAACCCTTTCTGGCTGGGTTTTTTCCAAATCTGTAAGAGAAAAGCGGACAATTATCAGAGGGACAAACTTTAACCTCATAAGCCGAACCGCACATACAATCAAGACATTTCTTTCTTATAGCTTTTAACGGAGTTAGTTTTTTCATAATTAAAGAAAAGCCCGCCACATCTTCGCAAAAAGTTTTAGGGGGCGGGCTAATGCGAAGATGTAATTGTTTATTTGCCCCTTTATGTTGCTAAGAACATTATTTCATTATAGCAAACCAAGCAACCCTGTCAAGACCCTAAAAGAAGAGCCAGCCCGTCCATTAAAGACAT
>QMNH01000160.1 GCA_003647675.1 Candidatus Falkowiibacteriota bacterium
AGGGAGTAGCGCAGGGAGTAGCGTAGGGAGTAGCGCAGGGAGTAGCGTAGGGAGTAGCGCAGGGAGTAGCGTAGGCGGAAGGTGCGAGATTCGAACTCGCGTGGGCGTGAACCCACCTGCTTTCCAAGCAGGCGCCATAGGCCTCTAGGCGAACCTTCCAAAAATTAAATTCGAAATTCTAATATCAAAATTCGAAACAAATTATAAATCCAAAATTCAAATGACAAAAACTGTTTTGAATTTTGGATTTTTGAAATTTGAATTTGTTTAGAATTTAGAATCTAAAAATTTTACAAACTGTCTTTCTACTAAACTCTTCATTCCCAACTGTGTCTCTCCCCGGCTATCCTTATAATCCGCAAACGGCACCGCGCCCGGGGCCCGAATGCCGTTTATAAAATTTCCCGGCGTACCGGTTATGCCAAAAATTTGGCCTTCCGTTAATTGCTCCTGAATCTTGCCCTTATATTTTTCCGTATCCAGGCACTCATTAAATTGAACTAAATTCAAACTTAATTCTTCTGCGTCTTTTTTGTATTGCTCTATACCTAAATCTCCGGATTTATTGGCCATAAACAGCTTATCGCCCATCTCCCAGAACTTATCCTGCTCAGCAGCGCATTCAGACGCTAAAGCGGCGCTTAAAGCGTTTGTATGCGTTCGCATAGGGTAATAGCGCGACGCTACGACAACATCATCTTTAAAATATTCTATCACCTCATTTACTGTGGCATAAAAATCAGCGCAAAACGGGCAATCAAAATCATTGTAGACAATTACTTGCACAGGCGCGTCTATATTTCCCCTAAAATAATCTGTTTCGTCAATCGGTCTGACCGATAGTAATGCCTCTTTCTGAATATTATTAATCGCGTTTTCATTGTCTTGTTTTAATTTTTCTATTTCATTATTCACTTGCTCGTTTTTGACTTCTTCTGCCGGAATTATAGCTGCCTTTTTTTGGTTATTATCCATAAAAAGTATTAAACCAACAGCAATTATAATAATAAAAACAAAAATTATAATTTTTATAATATTATTTGTATTTTTTTTATCATATAGCATATAATTATAATTTTAGAATTTTCAATTTTCAATTTTCAAACAATTATTTAATTTTTTAATTTCTTAATTTATTACTAATTTTATTAAAAATCAACGATAATTCGTGGGCTTCTTGCCAAAGTGGTCTTAATTCTTTTTTGATTTCGGGATTAGTTTCTACTATCATAACGATCCAATATTTAGTTTCCTGAATTTCTTTCTTGCATATATATATTTTATTGCGGAAATCTTTTTTAGAACTGGCATTATTGGCTTCACAATAATTAGCCCCAACACTAGTAGCTGAACGTATTAATTGGGTAATTAAACTGCGGTTCAAATAATTTGGCTTTATGGTTTTTAATAACTTAATTATATCTATACTAAAAATCTTAGTTCTATCTTCTAGGTCATACGTCATAGTCCCTCCTTGTTTATTTAATTCTTAAATTAATAAATTGAAAATTGTTTGAAAATTGCTTGTACTCGCTTGACGGGTGAAAATTGAAAATTTTAAAATTTGTTATAATGTTTAAATTATAATTCAGGTTTTTCCCTATGCCACTCGGTTGTTGTTTGAAAACTGTGCCCAACCCTAAACAGCGTTGCTTCATCAAAACGCTTGCCGATTAATTGCATGCCGACCGGCAAACCGTTAACAAACCCGGCCGGGATTGACATAGCGGGCAGACCGGCAAGTGAAGCTCCGGTGACAAACACATCCTCCAGATACATCTGCAGAGGATCGCCGGATTGCTCGCCGATCTTAAAAGCCGTGCCGGGCGAAGTCGGAGTTAATAAGCAGTCAACGCTTGATAATACTTCGTCCATTTCCTCTTTTATAATAGTTCTGACTTTTTGCGCCTGCAAATAATAAGCGTCAAAATAACCGGCTGATAACGCGTAAGTTCCAAGCATAATTCTTCTCTTTACTTCCGGTCCAAAACCATGCCCCCGGCTTTTGGTATAGCCCGTAATTAAATCTTCTGTTTCTTTGGCGGAAAATCCATAGCGAATACCGTCAAAACGAGCCAAGTTTGAGCTTATTTCCGAAGGCGTAATAATATAATAAGAGGCAATGCCGTATTTTGTATGCGGCAGGCTTACTTCTAGGAATTCAGCGCCTTGTTTTTTTAATTCCTTGATCGCGGCATCTATCGCCTGCTTCACTTCTTTGTTTAATCCGCCGGTAAAATATTCCCGCGGCAAGCCAATTTTTAAGCCCTTAACGCTTTTGTCAATATCCTGGCCGTAATCAGGCACTGGCTCGTCGGGCGTGGTTGCGTCGTTTTTGTCCTGGCCGGCAATCGCTGCGAGCACTATACCGGCGTCTGCAACGGTTTTGGTCAAAGGCCCCGGCACATCGGTAGAGGAGGTCATAGCAATCAGGCCAAACCGGGAAGACCGGCCATAAGTCGGCTTAAGCCCGGTAACCGAGCAAAAGCTGGCCGGATGCCTGATAGAACCGCCAGTATCGGTTCCCAAGGCAAATATACACATATTAGCGGCCACAGCCGCGGCCGAACCGCCAGATGAGCCGCCCGGTACACGATCCAGGTTCCAGGGATTATGGGTGGGACCAAAAGCGCTGTTTTCGGTAGAGGCGCCATGGGCGAATTCATCCAGATTGGTTTTTCCCAAAATTACAGCCCCGGCTTGATTTAACTTTTTTATAATAGCGGCACTAAAAGGAGCTGTGTAATTTTCCAAAATCTTTGAGCTGGCCGTAGTTTTAATGCCACGGGTCATTATATTATCTTTTACCAAATAAGGAATGCCTAATAAATCGCCGTTTTCGCCGTTTTTAAGCCTAATATCGGCTTCTCTGGCCATTTCCATAGCTTTATCATCACAAACCGTAATGCAAGCTTTGATTTTGCCGTCAACTTCTTTTATGCGCGCCAAACAAGCCCGGGTTAATTGTACCGCAGTTATTTTCCTTTTTTGTAATTTTTCGGAAGCCTCCTTGATTGTTAGTTTATTTAACGTCATACATTATACACAATAATTTTCAATTTTGGAATTTTCACCCGTCAAGCGAGTACAAGCAATTTTCAAACAATTTTCAATTAATTAATTTCTTAATTTATAACTAATTTTATTAAAAATCAACGATAATTCGTG
>QMNH01000161.1 GCA_003647675.1 Candidatus Falkowiibacteriota bacterium
CACTAAATATAGTGTTCTGATTCGTTGGATAATCTACAACCTTAAACCAATGGCTATATGTCCACTTTGTGCGATCTCCTGCCGCGAATGTCTGTAACAGATAATCGCCTCCACCATCCGTTAACATTGAATTGTCAATATTGTACGGATAAAATTTCCCGCCCCCGCCGCTATGATATGGCCGCTTAATTAACATTGATGATTTCCAGGTAGTTAGTAGAATCAACAACCGTAATGCGAAACAAGTTAACCGCGTTCGCCGCCGCGTTATATGTCGCTGTTCCGATTAACGTATACGCCGATACGTCTAATGAATAACCGCCGGTCGCGTCGTTGGTCGCTTCAATCTCGCAATAACCATTACCACCCGACGGCGCATCTAATACCATCACCCCTTCGATCGACAGTGTTTTTAGTTGCTCTGTTTGTAGATTCGGCTCTAATGGCGTCGTATACGCTAACACTTCAACATCTGTTGTATAACCAACGGTCAAATTTTCCGTTACCGCCAGGCGCACAAATTGCCCAAGAACCCACGCCCCATTCTTGCGCGTATACGCTTCGCCGTCTATTGGAGCCTCACCCAACGCACCCGTTACGCTAATAGTTCCCGCGTCCACATTGAATTGTGCAATCAATATGTCGGCCACGCCGTCGAACATTCTCAAATCCAACAACGACGGCGAACCGCCCGCGCCGGTTGTGTCTAGCCATAACGTGCCAGCTATTGCGTAATCTGGCCTAACTAGACCGCTGTTCGTTGAATCCAACGCGCCCGCCATTCTGTCTAGAATTTGTGCAAGCTCGATGCCGCTGGTTGTATACGGATCAATTCCAAAATCTGTTGGTAGTCTTTGCGACATTGTTTTATACCTCTAAATTAATAAATCCGGTTGTTGTAGGTGATTCACCGACGCCGGTAATAATGATAAGTCGTCATCTTGTCCTGTTTGCACCGCCGCCAGCATAACCGGCATAACCTGGCCGTATCCGCGCGCCATATAATCGAATTGATGCGCGATAGATACTACACCGTCGAACATTTCAAAATCAAAACCGTCCGGCCCTATGTTAGTAATACTGTGGCGAATATCTACGCTGCTATCATCCTGTGTTACCCCTACCGCTGGCGTGTTACGAAATGCGCCGCCTGGGAACGTTACTCTGGCCCCGCCAATAACCGACGTTAAATCATTTTCAGATACTATGCGGTCTTGCATATCAATCACCGCTTGCAACGCGTAAATATGCGGAGAAACAACGCTATTAGATGAAGTTAACACCGCCCTAAATTGAAAAAACCGGCCCGTATAATTTCCGGCCGTTACATCTTGCCAACCTGACCAATTACTAGCCTCGATTCCCGCTATCGGGTCAATATCGCTCATTAACACCCATTCAGATATCGCGCTGTTAACGTTGCTTGTGCGTACCTGTAGTTGCACGTTCCAGTCGCCCTCGTTGCTCGATGCTATCGGATCAATGGCGGCCAATGTCGGCCACGACGACATAAATATATCTTCGGCCGCATAGGCCAGAACGTTTGCGTGTATTCTAACGTTGAATATTTCGCCCAGGTCGGCAATGGTTCCGAACCGATACGTCCCCCAGGAATAATAAGTGCCGCCCCCGCCAGTTAACGCCAACCGCACACCGCCGCCGACTTTTTCAACCTGTGTATATGCACCATCGAACGCCGGGTTTTCTGTTAGTGTCTCTACAACGTTCAACCCCTCTAGTTCCGGTATCGTTGTACGGACTAACGCGAATTCGTTTGATAAATTCCCGCTTGTGTCTATCGTTTTGAGCATATACGCGCCGATCCTGGCGTTTATGTCTATAGATACGGCGTTATATGGTAACAACGGGTTTTCAAATGTCGCGCTCTGCCACAATGGATTATCTATATCGGCCGTAAATTTCAGCACATAACCGCCAATATCCAAATCTAATGGCGGCTTCCATGTTAAATGCATCGTCTGTAAATTAATGTTACCCGCAAAAAATAACGGCTTACCTGGCGCGGTATTATCATATGGCGCGGTAAACGTTGTAGCCGCGCAATCGTCAAACGCGGGCTTAAAACCCAACCCGTTTACAGGTATAACCTTTATTTCCATTTCGTCGCCCGCTGGATATTGCGGGTCGGTTGTGCTTTGTTCGTCATATAACAGATAATTTTCCGTATCAACGGTATCTATTAATGTGTAATTACCGTCGGTCGATAACCAGATTTCAAACTGTATATTGCTACCTGGTGAATTCCACACTATCTCAATGTTCGCCAACGGTTGCCGGTTCTTATAAAAAACGCTGGTATTAACTGTCGCCGCCAGGCATTCAGGTATAAACATATCTTCCGGCGCAATCGGCGGCGTATACGGCGGTATCGGCCCAGTATCGGCGTTTTCTATTGACCGCCCCACCGGAACCATCGTTATTGTTGCCGTTAAATTGTCGCCCGCGTCGATATTCTTTATTAGAAATTCATCCGTTACAAAATCCGCCAACCCAAATACAACCAGGTCTCCCGCGTTCGCGTCAACTGGCTCAACGTCTAACGTTAACGTGTAGGCGTCCGGCTGCGCGGTAACTTCTATTTCTTCCTGTGTGCCATCCTGGTACCTGATCCGCAAATAATAGGTATCTGGCGGCATTGTCCACACGACAGGCTCTATTAATGTAACGTCATTGCCGTTTATTGCTTTTATTCTGGTCGGTATACCGCCCGCCTTTGCAACGTCTTGCTGTATCGTTACCAGGTCGCCACGCTCACATACCAGGTTTTCTATGTCGGTTGTAATTACGAATGACTCTGGCCTTTGTATACCTTGCGCCAAATAATACCGGCCGTCGCGCCACGCCTGGTCGGATCTCGTAACCAACGGTAATGCAACACTTTCAAAATATGTGGCGTTTAACTCGTCGTACCCGTCGGCATATACTACGCGCTCCTGCAACTGCCAGTCGCTGCCCGGGTCAATGAACGACACCCGTAAACCATGCGGCTGTTTTGTAAATACCTTTATCGCTGAAAATGCCCAGGAATTCTTTGGCGTGAACATTTGAACAGGAACCGTTGGGAAATCCTCATAAATAACACGGTATTTATTCTCACGCATCGCAATAGTCGCACGCC
>QMNH01000162.1 GCA_003647675.1 Candidatus Falkowiibacteriota bacterium
CTAATTAGCATAATATTCATAATCCCGATACCGCCAACTATTAAAGACATAGCTGCCATGGCCGCTAAAAAATATTTTAAAGCGTCCGTAATAGTAGTTACCATATCCAAAGCTTCAGCAGCGCTTCTTACCGTAAAATCATCGTTTTTACCGCTTGGATCTATGATGCCATGACGATCTCTGAGGGTTAATTTTATGTCTTCAATCGCTCTACTTTCGTTATCTTCGTGGTCAATCTTGGCTCGCAAAAGACCAAGATGATTAACTCCTTCAATTAATTTTTGCATAGTTATGATTGGAATAAAAACCTGATCGTCGTAATCCTGGAAAGCGACCGTGCCTCTTTCTTTCATAACTCCAATCACGTCAAGATTAAGTTTTTTAATTTTTACTTTCTGCCCGACAGCGTCCGAATCGCCGAATAATTCTTTTTTTACCGTGCTGCCCAGCACCACAACCCGGGATAAATTACGCTCCTCCTCTTTAGAAAAAAAACGTCCTTTATCAACTTCTCCGCCCTCAACCGCCATAAATCCGATGGTGCAGCCGCTTAAATTTGTGTCATAACTATTTGATTTCCATTTCACGCTCCCCACTCCCTTAGTATAAGCAACAACATCGACTATGTTGGGTACATTTTTTTTATCTTTCAGCGCCATAGCGTCATCATACGTTAAAGTAGTAATTTGAATCCCCATCAATGCCGCAGGCGGGCCGTCTTCTTCCGAGCCACCAGGTATAACTACAATCAAGTTCGTGCCCAAGGACTCAACCTGATTTAATATTAAACTTTGCGCTCCGGCGCCAACCGCAATTATAACTATTACCGCTCCGACACCAATAATTATTCCGAGCATAGTCAAAAAACTTCTCGCCTTATTAGAGAGAAGTGCAGTAACTGACATTTTTATACTTTGTCGTACTCGTAATAACATAAGCATGTAAATTTATTAAATTGAATACTATAATTCGAATCTACGAATTGCATGCAAATGCTTCAAATATATTTATGCGAATAATCCCACAATGTTTAAAATATTAGCATTATATTTTATTTGGGGCATTTGCATATATTTGAGGATTCGCATTATATTACTTAAGTGCTTCTCCCTCATGTGCGATACGCCTGTTCTTTACCGAGTAATCTTCTACGATAACTCCGTCTTTAATATGAATAATTCTTTTAGCATGCTCGGAAGTATATGTTTCGTGGGTAACTAGAATTATAGTATTACCAAGATCGTTAAGTTTTTGTAAAATTTCCATAATCTGCACCCCTGATTTTGAATCAAGGTTGCCGGTCGGTTCATCGGCGAATATAATCGACGGGTTATTTACCAGCGCCCGGGCGATTGCCACTCTCTGTTTTTCACCGCCTGAAATCTGATTTGTAAAATAATCTAGCCGGTGGCCAAGCCCGACATCCTCTAAAACCCTCGTGGCTCTTTCGGTAATATTTTCTCTATTAGCGGAATAAGCCAGGGGCAATTTTACGTTCTCCAATACGGTTGTGCGGGGCAGAAGGTTAAAAGATTGAAAAACAAAGCCAACTTTTTCATTTCGCAGGCTGGCTAATTCGTTATCGTCTAAACTGGCTACATTGCCGCCTTCAAATCCATAATAGCCGCTAGTTGCTTTATCCAAAAAGCCTAAAATATGCATTAAAGTTGACTTACCTGATCCGGACGGCCCCATAATCGCGACAAACTCTTCCTTTTTAATAGAGAAAGAAAGGCCGTGCAGTACCTTTGTCACGACCTCTTCACTACGAAATTCTTTTTTTAGGTTTTCAATTTTAATCATGTAAATCATCTAAAATTTCCGCATATTTTTCCTCATCCTTCAATAGTCTTTTCCAGGCTGTTTTGTTGGTTTCTTTCATATGCCAAATTTTATCGCGTAAATACTTAGTTAATAAATATAAATTTCCATAGCTTTCGCTGGCCGCCTCAAAAACCGCTTCGTCTTCATCGGAGGTTGAGAACTTAGCAAAAAGCTCCCATAAACTTTTTTCATTAATCGTTAACTTTGAATTTGTTATTAAATCAATCAAATTTTCTTTATAGCTTATTTTATTCATATATCTTATTATAATTATAATTTTTCATAAAATTTTTCAATCTTAGCCGCAACTTTATCAACTGACGATTTTGGTTTTTCCATTTTTCGCTCTTTTTCCCTATCTTCAGTTTTATTTTTTGTAGAATTTAATTCAAAATTTTCTTTAAACATATAATCTCTTTAATTAATAAACAAAATAATCTAAAATTTGCTAATTGCTCTCCTTGATATACGTTACTACGTCTTCTCCTTCTTTAATTCCCGATAAAATTTCTACCATACCGCCGTCTCCCCGTAATCCAATCATTACTTTTTTTTCTATCACTTGATTATTTTCCAATACGCGCACAAATTTTCCGTCACCATTTTTCTCTATTATTGCCCGGCCGGGCACATTTAACACATTATCTTTTTGGGCGGTAGTAATAATTACGTTCGCAGTCATGCCTGATTTTACTTCTTCTTCTCCAGGATCAAAATTAATTTTAACCTTATAATAGATTACGTCCTGTACTACCGTTTCTGCTGGTTCAATAAAAAATACTTGGCCATAAAATTTTAAATCTTCTCCGTAAGCGTCAAGGGTAATTTCGGTTTTGTCGTCTTTTTCCACTTTCGCGATGTCCGCTTCGGAAATTAAAACTTCAATTTCGAAATAATTATCTCCCAACATCGATATAACCGGCTTTGTCGGGCTTACCTGTTCGCCGATTTCGTATCCAACTTCAATGATTGTGCCGTCACTCTGCGCTTTAATTATACTGTTTTCTATTTGGTTATTTGTTGAATCCAGAGCGGCTCGCGCCTGTCTTACTCTGGCTTGCGCCAAGCTTATATCATATTTATCGGCTGGCGCCAAGATTTTATTTAATTGTGCCTGAGCCACTTGCAGTGCCTCTAGAGCCGACTTAACTCGGGAATCGTAGGTTGCTACCTGTTGAGCGCCCTGAACCTGGGCTGTAGCTAAACTATTGCGGGAAACATTAATAGCGTTATCATAAGCGGCTTGGGCAGAAATTAATGAATTTTCCGCGCTAGATACGTTTGTATTATAAGCTAA
>QMNH01000163.1 GCA_003647675.1 Candidatus Falkowiibacteriota bacterium
ATTTTTTTTCTGGCTGTTATATCGCGCGCAACATGAATTACTTTTATCAGCTTGCCGGCGCTATCAAAGACCGGAGAAACGCGCGTAGACAGCCATTTATTAATCAAAAATTCAAAATATTCTACTTTTTCCATTTTTCCGGACGCTTTAAGTCTTACAAGCGGACAAAAACTCGGTGGTGAGCCTTTCTTGTGGAATACTTCATGGCATTTCCTGCCAACAAGCTCCTCCGGGGAAAGATTAAGCAATTCGCATAATGACCTATTAACTCTAAGTATTATAAAATCAAGACTATGTATAGATAAGCCGTCTGACATAGAATCAAAAGTTTCGGACCATTCTCTGCTGGTAGAAATAAATTTCTCTTCTGTCTTTTTCCGCTCGGTTATATCTTCTCCCGAGCCTAAGGTGCCGATAATTTTACCATTGTCATTTTTTATAATCGTATTATGCCAGGAAATTAATCGTTCTTTTCCTGTCTTAGTTAAAACTAAATTTTCATAATTCTCAACTACACCGACTTCGCCGGCCATAAGCTGGCTAAATACTTTCTTAACTTTTATTAAATCCTTTTTAACAAGAAAATTATTAAACCAATTCTTGCCGATAATTTCTTCCTTTTTGTAGCCTAAAATCTCACAACCTTTCTTATTAATAAGAGACACTTTTTCGTCTGCCTCAATCGCCACAAATATAACTCCGGCAATATTTAAATATTTTTGCATCTTGTCTTTTTCCTGCCTTAATTTTTTTTCAATCTGCTTTAACTCTGTAATGTCATGGGCAAAACCGCAAACCCCTATAACTTTGCCTTGATTATTTCTCAAGGGAATCTTAATAATATGATAATTTATTTTTTTATTCTTAATTATTTTTGTAATTTCTCCTTTAACAATCTCCCCGGCTAAAACCCGCCTGTCAATCGCTTGAACCGCTTTCGCCTGAACAGGCGCGAATAATTCTTTGTCCGTTTTATTAAAAATTTTTGCAGCCGGCAAGCCTAAATATTTTTCCGCGCGGTGATTAGCCTGAACATAGCACAAATTAACGTCTTTAAGAAAAATCGCGTCTTGGGTGGTGTTAAAAATTATCCTAAATCTTTCTTCGCTCTTCTTTAATGCCTTTTCCATTTCTTTTTTTTCGGTAATGTCTTTGGATATAAACAAAAGTTTATTTCCGGCTAAATTTACAGTGCTTTCCAAATTATGCCAACCCCCTTTTTTATCTTTAATTCTATATTCTATTTTTTTAAAAATAGCTTTTTCTTTTCCGCCTAAAATACTAAGCATTTTCTCTTTTAAATATTTTTTTAACATTGGCAATAGCCTTTTTTTATCTTCCGGATGTATTAAATCCATGCCCGATGCTCCAATCAATTCATCGGTCTTGTAGCCTAGAAACTTAGTATAAGCTGAATTTACATAAAATATGCTTGTTTTAAGGTTAAACTTTGTAATGGCTATTAAATCAGAAGTATTTTCGCTAATTAAACGATATTTTTCCTCGCTTTCTTTAAGAGCTTTATTGATTTTACTGTATTCGGTTATTTCACCGGTGTATTCAATAATTCCCTTAATTTGCTTATTTTCGTCCAATATCGGCCTGCTTCGCACTAGCCAAAACCGGCCGTCAGAAGACCTGATTTCACTCTTTTCCGCCCTTTTAGTGCTCATTGATTTTTTAACCGGACAGCCCAAACAAGGTTTATCACGCTTATGCCAAACTTCATAACAATAGCGGCCTTCCAGCTGATGCGGCCTTAATTCCACGGAATCAGCCGCCGCCTTGTTTGCCCATAAAATCCGCATATCCGTTTCCGGTTCATAATAAGCAATTAATTCTTTCGTATTATCCAGAATATCGCTCAATATTTCCTTGTTCTCTAATATTTCTTTTTTATCCTTAATTTTTAGCATAAAAATAAAAACCCAGCCTTAAAACGCTGGGTCTAATTGTAAATTAAGAAAACAACCAACTGTCCTCCTTGCTAATGTGGTTAACATGGAATAAAATTAATCAAACAAAATATATTTTATCTTTAGTCTGCTTTTTTTATGTTTCCCTGTAAAACTTTCACAATATTTATATTGTTCTACAGCCTCATATTATAACTTTTCTACTATTATTATACCATAAAATTACCATAAAATCCAAAATAAATATTTTAAATTTAATGTACAAAATAATAAAATTACATTAAGCTAAATTCAATTAATTTTTTTTGTATTATTTTATCATCAACTTCAAATCCCGGCTTATATACTATTTTTTCCGAATAATTTATATCATCAAAATAGGATAATTGCTCCCTAAAAATTCTCCCATTGAACTCTCCCTTGTAAATAGCTTTGCTTTTTTTTATTATTTCCTCTACGGTATAAAAATCTTTAATAATAAAATATAAATCAACATAATCTTTCCATTTTACGCGCCGGCCCAAGGCATAGGCTTTCATGGCTGCCAATGTCAGTAAATCCGGCATTTTAATAATTTTTTCAAAACTTTTAGAAAAATTGATTTTAAAAAAATAATAAAAAAAAGTAAATTGAACATTATCAATTATAAATGTAAACTGCCCTTTTTCGTCCTTATATGTCTTTTGAATTTTATATCCATTTTTTAATATATTTCTTCTAATTTTAGCATTACTAAATTCATTTAACGTAAAACAATCAAAATCTATTGACTCTCTGTGTCCGATTTGAAGAGCTATGGCCGTCCCACCGACCAGGCCGAAATCCTTTGAAAAACTTTTAATAAGCGGCAGTAATTTTACTTGTTCTTTTGTTAAAATATTTTTATGCATATTTTTTAAAATATAATTCAAAATAACGTTTTGTTTTATCTGCGTAATTGCATCTCTTGCTCTTAAAATTAGTCTGTTTTCTAAAAATCTTCGCCATTTCTTTAATGCCCATTATTTTAATCAAAGTCTGCACATCATCCCAGTCGCCGTAATTAAGAGTAGCCTCAACAATAGCTTCTGGCGATAAGCTGTCATAATCCTTCACATACCAAATTAAATATTTTCTTTTTTTAATAAATTTATGTATATCCATACTTTAATATTAGCATATTTTTTACTATTTTACA
>QMNH01000164.1 GCA_003647675.1 Candidatus Falkowiibacteriota bacterium
GGTTATGGTTAACGCGGTTATTTACTACAAGGTGTCTTCGGCTGAAAAAGCTATTATCGAAGTTGAAAATTTTCGCTATGCGATTTCTCAATTCGCGCAAACCACAATGCGTAATATTGTAGGTGAGGCGACCTTGGATGATATACTGGCTAAAAGAGACAAAATTGCGGACCGAATCAGGGAAATTGTGGACAAAGAAACCGATGAATGGGGTCTTAAAGTAAGCAACGTTGAACTTAAAGATGTAAGTTTACCGGAAGAAATGGAGCGGGTTATAGCCAAGCAGGCAGAGGCCGAGCGGGAAAAGAGAGCGGTTATTATAAAGGCCGAAGGAGAAGTTTTGGCAGCCTCAAACATGGCGAAAGCCGCGCAAATTTTAGCTTCCTCAAACGGGGCCCTGCATTTAAGGACCCTGCAGTCAATTAATGATTTATCGTCCGATCAATCCAATACGGTAATATTCGCGATTCCGCTTGAAGTTCTTCGAGCGTTTGAAGGTCTAAAGAATAAATAATAATAATTTAAATTAATATTATGAGCAAAATAGCAAAAATTTTGTTGTTATTAACTTTTGTAGCGCTTTTACTGGTTTTATATTTAATAATGTCATCGCAAATTATAACCGTTAAACCGGACGAGGCGAATCAGGCTGCGCCGAAGAAGGAGCAGGCTGCTCCGCAAGTCCCCAAAGTGGATTTATTGCAATTGGAAGAAAATTATAAAGAAAATATTATACCGATTTTTAAAGAATTTGAACAATTGGTAAATGATTTTTGGACAATTTCATCCACCACTTCCTTTAAAGAATTAACTGAGAAAGAAGAAGAAAATAAAGTATTAGAAAGAATATCGGAATTAAAGATTGGCTTAATGGATTTGACAGTGCCTGAGCAATATAGGGATTTACATTTAGGCCTGGTTTTATGTTTTTCAAAAATAAAGAATTCAATAGAAACTAAGTCAGAAACGGATAAGAGCGACGGGTTATCATTGATCGGGCAGGTAAAAAATGAGCATGGCTGGCTTGTCCAATAAAAAAAGAAAGCTAAAGACATAAAAAAGACATTATGAAATATAATCGTTTTTTGCCATTAATCGTGCCGCTTTTAACATGGTTATTTTTAGAGGCATTTTTTTTTAATCCAAAATTACTGTATATAATTTTTGTCTTGATTTTTTTATTGTTTTTTTTTACTACCCGGCAATTTACCCTGGCAAGCCAAAGAGGCGGAAAATGGTGGAATTATATAATATTGCCTTTTAGTTTTTTTTCAAGCCTGACCATTTTTTCTACGATGATTCCGAGCAAATTGCTGGTACAGATATTATTTTTAATTAACACGATTTTTTTGTATTATTATTTTAGGTCAATATTTTTTAATTTAATAAAGGAAAGCTATTATCAGAAGTACAGCCTGGAAAATTTATCGTCTTACGGCAATTTTTTAGCGGTCTATTTCTGGGCATCGTCCCTTTACGGATTGCAAGTATTTTTAAGCATCCAAACCTGGATGCTTATGGCCGCACTGTTATTAATTATTGCTTTAATAGTATACGAAGTTATGCGGGCAAACAATATTGATTTACGCGAAGGGGTGATTTATATTTTATTGATTTGCCTGGTTTTAACTGAGCTTGCCTGGTCCGCTTCTTTTTTAACCCTTAGTTTTTATATATTGGGATTGGTTATCGCGGTTTGCTATTATATTTTAATCGGATTAACCAGGTTTTATTTATTAAAAAGGCTAAACGCCAGATTAATTAAATTATATTTAATTTTTGGATTTTCAAGCCTAGCAATCGTGTTATTTACCGCCAGATGGATATCGAATTAAATAATTTGTTTTACGCATTTAGATAATTATCTGAAAAATTTTAAAATTAATTATTTTAAACACGTAAAATGAATAAAAAAACAAAGTATGGAAAATAATGGTCGGAATAAAATTATTATTATAGTCAGCCTTGCTACAATATTTGGTTTTACCAGTGGTATTGTCGGTTTTATTTTTGCCCGGGCGTATTTATTTGAAAAAGTTTTTAATATTCCTTTTTTGGGAAATGAAATAAGTTTTATGAACAGCGGTTCCAACGGCTCCAGTTTTATATTTAGCAATCCCAAAAAAGTAATAGTTGAGCAAAATACAAAAGTAATTGAAACTGTTAATTCGGGTAAAGAAAGTATTGTCGGGATATTTAAAAAATCCAAATCAGCCGCACCTCCGGATGTTAAAGAAAATGGAGAGGAAAACGTGTTTGATATTAATAATTTTTTTCTAAAAGACAATGAATTAGGGCAGGGCTTTGTTTTAACAAGCGACGGCTGGATAATTACTAATTTTATCCCGGAGGATTTAAAATTGCTTGTTGGCGGCGGCAAAAGCACCACCACTCCCCAAATATTAAAATTATTAAGCGAAT
This sequence comes from Candidatus Falkowiibacteriota bacterium, assembly GCA_003647675.1. Taxonomy (GTDB): domain Bacteria; phylum Patescibacteriota; class Patescibacteriia; order Patescibacteriales; family UBA12075; genus B7-G4. The sequence goes on from QMNH01000164.1 coordinate 2,422, forward strand.
ATAAAATAATAACGAATGACAAAAAAATATACGCGCCGGATAATATAATTTTTGATGATTTAACAGAATATTCTTATTGGCATATTGAGGCCAAGGATTTGCCGGTTAAAAGATTTATTACCGAGAATGAAATAAATATCGGACAGCTGGTAGTGGCGGTTAATTGGGAGGGATGGAGTTGGCTGTCCACGATTGAGGGCCTGGATAACGGCGGAAAAGAGCTAGTATTATCAAGCGATGAATATTTAAGTAAGGTTATTCTTACGCAAAACCCGGATAAAGAATTTTATAATTCATTTTTATTTAGTCTTGACGGGGGTTTAGCGGCCCTAATAGGTGAAGCCGGTGAAATTATATCCGTAAGTAATTTTTTAAATTGTATTGAATGTTTACTTAAAGACGAGGAAATTAAACGCGCTTTTTTAGGCGTTAATTATATTGATTTAAATAGTTTGGTCGGCGACGGGGATAAAATATTTGAAAAAGGAGCTTTAATTTATAGGGACAAAAACAGCGTAGCTGTCAAGCCGGGCAGTCCGGCGGAAAAAGCCGGTCTTAAAGAGGGGGATATAATTTTATCAATTGATAATATAGAGATTTCCGACCATAATAA
>QMNH01000165.1 GCA_003647675.1 Candidatus Falkowiibacteriota bacterium
CTAGACGGGCGGGGGCCTGACGGTTCCCGCCCACATGGAAAGGCTATTTGATGAAAGTCAAAATTACGCGGGGAGTCATTGTCACCGGTTTGGCCGCCTGCGTCGGTGACGTTGTAGAGGTGGACGAATTTGAAGCGGGCTTCCTGGTTTCTATCGGCAAAGCTGAATTGTATGTGGCGCCGAAAGTAAAGGACACCCCGCCGGTAGATCCGCCGCCTAAGATTCCGACCGGGCGGAAAATGAAAAAGTCGAAGGTCGTCAATGACGATTGAAACGGCAACAGACCGGTCGGGATACCTGGCGACCTTCGGCGAAGTGGTGACGATTGGCGGGGGCACCTGCACCGCTATATTCGATTACGAATATGTCGAGGTTAACGAAGTCGAATCCAAGCAGCCGGCTTTGACTGTTCTATCGACCGACGCAACGGACGCTGGCCACGGCGACGCGGTTACCGTCCGGGGCGTTGGGTATACCATAATTAGTATACAGGCCGACGGGACCGGGTTGGTTCTGTTGGTGTTGGCGAAGTCGTGATAAAGGCGGGCGTGGTAATTCAATCAAAGAAGGCCGCCAAGGTCATGCGCGATATCTACACCAAAGATATTCCCAGGGCCAAGGCGTCAGCGTTTAACAGGGCCGGTGAGTCTGGATCTGGCAAGGCTGCCACCGCCGTGGCGAAGGACGTTAACGTGCCGCGGTGGATGATAGCTGGGGCCGGCGGCGCTGCGGGTGGCAAGGGGAAGAAAAAGGGCTCCAGGATAGCGCGGTCAAGGTACAACAAAAAGATAGACGGTATCTTTATAACTTTCCGCCATACCCATTTGAATCCGACCGGGACCAAACACAAGAAGGTAACTCTTACGCGCCCGAAGCGTGGGTCGCAAGGCGTCAAGGCTGGTCGGCACTTCTACCCGGAATCATATGCGGAAACGTACAAATATTCAAATGCCATTTACGGTCAGGGCTCCGGGTCCAACCGCCTGAAAAAGATTGAACTAGGCCAGCGGTCGGTTGGCATCGTTCGCGGCATAGTAAAGCGGGTTGTCCCGGCGGTATTTAAAAAGCGGTTTGAATACGAATTTAACCGGAAGGTTGGCCGCCGTGGCGCACGCTAGGGAAACTATCAGGAAGGCCGTCAAAACAGCGGTCACCAGCCTGACCACGACCGGGGCCAACGTGGCCACCGGCGTCGTTAGTGTTTACGACCCTGACGACCTGCCTGCCCTGTCTATCATGGTGGCCAGGGACGCGGAGGAAGCCCTGGAATTTGAAACCATGGGCGGGCTTGTTGTCCGAAATTTGACCGTGATAATCGAGGGCCGGGCTTTGCAGGATTCCGATACGGATGGAGCGACGGAGGACACGCTAGACGATATCAGCGTGGAAGTCGAGACAGCTATGATGACCAACGCCACACTGTTGGGGAAGGTCTACGATTTACAGTTGGAAACCACCGAAATCGAATTAGACGGAAGTGGCGAAACGCCCATAGGGATTGTCCGGATGACCTGGGCAATTTCCTATCGGGCAACTAGTACCGCGCCCACTGTGCCGGTATAACGAAAGGTAGCCAATAATGGCCGCATTGCATGGCAGGGCTGGCGTGGTTCAAATCGAAGCCGTCGCAGTCGGAGAAATCAAGAGCTGGAGTTACAAAGAGAATACAAGCGATATCGACGTGACCGCTATGGGCGCGACCGGCAAGGCATTCCTTGGCGGGCTTCCCGACGGGACTTTCGATATCGAATGTAACTGGGATCCGGCAGACGCCGGCCAGGAGGATATCCTGGACGGGCTTTCCGCAGGTACGTCTATCACCGTCAACCTGTATCCGTCCGGCACCACGACCGCCGGCGCGGACTACTACACAGGCTCCATTACCATTACCACCAGCGAGGTTTCTGGCGGCGTGGACGACGCGGTTAATTCCAAATTTAGCGGCCGCGGCTTCCTGGTCCTGGGCACGGTTGCAGCGTAATGGGCTGGGGCTGTTTGCATAGTGACCTTCCCCTGAAGTCTATTGAAGCTGACTTCGGGGAAGGTCCGGTTACGGTCTACTTTAAGGATATGAATGTCCGTCAGCGCAAGCTGATTATCGCCGCCCGCGAACGTGGTGGCGGCCAGGATGCGGTTATGGAATCGTTTATGATTCGGTCTAGGGATTCCACCGGCCTGCGGATGTTCAAAGAGTCCGACCGTAGCAGAGTCGAAACCCAATTCGATCCGGACGAAATCGACCGGGTAGTTATTGAAATGAATAAGCGGGACGACCCAGCGGGAAACTGAAAGAGGACGTGGCGTTAATGGAGGAATTCGCCCTGGCGCATAGGTTGGGAATAACGGTAGGCGAAATCCAAGAGATGTCCGCGTCCGAATTCGACGGCTGGCGACAATATTTCAATATAATGGAGAAATCGAGTGGCTAAAAACGCGGTCAAAATACTAATCACGGCTAAGGACCAATCGGCCAAGGCGTTTAAATCCGTCAATACGCGGATGGCGAAGCTAAACCGGGCGTCCCAAGGGCTGACCGCGGCCCTGGGGCCGCTGGCCGCTGCTGCTTCGGTGGTCGGGTTTGTGTCCATGGCCAAGGGCGCCCTGGAGGCAGCGGACGAAATCCAGAAAATGTCCAAGCGGTTGGATATTTCTACCGAGGCCCTAAGCCAATATCGCCATGTAGCGGAATTGTCCGGGACCAACTTTGAATCTATGGCCAAGGGCATCGCCAAAAGCCAGCGGGCGATTGCCGACGCCGACGACAAACTATCCACCGCCGTTAGGGCTATTGACGACATGAACTTGTCGCTGGCCGACTTAAAGGCCATGAAGGCAGAGGATGCTTTTGAGGCCATGGGCACGGCGATGACCAAAATCGAGGATCCATATACTAGGGCATCCGTCGCCGCCCTTGTATTCGGACGGGCAGGCAAGGACTTAATACCTATATTTGCCGAGGGTGCCGATTCAGTTAGGGCCATGCGCGAGGAAGCCGACCAGCTTGGGCTAACGCTGGACCAG
>QMNH01000166.1 GCA_003647675.1 Candidatus Falkowiibacteriota bacterium
CACCGCGACCAGCTCCTCCAGCTCGGTTATTTCTCGCTTTAACTCTTTCCAGCGGATAACTTCACTGTTTAACTCTTCATATTTTTTACCGATTTCAACCGCTTTTTTCTGGTCTTTCCAAAAATCCGGCTTATTCATTTCATTTTTCAAATCCCGCATCATATTTTCCTGGCCGTCAATATCCAAAAGCCGCCAAGTTTTTAAAACCTGCTCTCGCAAATCCTCAATATTTTTTAATAGATTTTCCATGTTATTTATAAATTTTTAACTCTTGTCAAAATTACTGCTAATTACTTTTAAGGTATCACTATTTTTTATGATTTTTAAATATTCTCCTTATTACCCTTTGAATATCAACTTCGTCTATTAATATATCATCAACCGGCATATCAGAAGCTAAAACGCGAGCGGCCGCTTCTTTTACTTTTTCCCTTTTTACGCGCAAAATAACCGAGTGTGAATCAAATTTATCAAGCTTGCCATATTCTTCAATCTGCTCTTTTGTAACGCCGCCTTTATTAAATGTAATTTTTAATTCCTTGTAGGGAGCATATTTTTTTATTACATCATCCAAGCTTCCATCATAAACAATTTTTCCCGAATCAATTATTATAATGCGCTCGCAAAGTTCTTTTATGTCTTCCATGTAGTGGGAAGTTAAAATAATCGTAGTTTTATTCTTTTTGTTATATTTCTTTATAAAATCACGAATATTCTTTTGCGCGATTACGTCCAAACCAATTGTCGGCTCGTCTAAAAATAATATTTTCGGTGAATGCAATAAGGCCGCGACTAATTCGCATTTCATTCTCTGTCCCAAGGATAATTTCCTTACTTGGATATCAACTACGTCTTTTAGGTCTAATAATTCCAGAAGCTCATTAAGATTACTATAAAATTTATCGTCCGGTACTTCATAAATTTCCTTGTTTAAAATAAAACTTTCCATAGCCGGCAAATCCCACCAAAGCTGATTCTTCTGACCCATTACCAGGGCGAATTGTTTTTGGTATTCTCTCTGCCGTTTCCAGGGCGTATATCCTAAAACTTCCGCCTTTCCACTGGATGGATAAAGAATGCCGGAAAGCATTTTTAAAGTTGTAGTCTTGCCGGCTCCGTTTGGACCGATGAATCCGACCAGCTCTCCTTCTTTAATTTCAAAATCTATTCCCCTAACCGCTTCTGTAAATAATTTCTCGCGCTTAAAAAGTCCGACGATTGAAGCCTTTAATCCCGGCTGCTTTTTATAATACTCGTAAATTTTACTTAAATTTTTTACTTCTATTACTGACATATGTTTATGTTTATAATAATATCATATTTAAATAATTTTGTATTAACTGCTGGCACTACTGTAACGCTTTAAACTAGTGCGCCAAAGCAATATGGAAAAAAAGAAAAAAACAAATGAATACAGTAAAGCAAACAAAACCCACCTAATGGCCAGCGTTCCCAGTAAAATTTTGACCGGAAAAGCAACGACTATGATTATCGGCATTAAAAACGTAAAAATAAATTGGACCGTAAGGGATAAAATTTCCGGCGGGAACCGGCCGATTGTCATGGACTCGCGGTAAAACCAAATAAAATTTTCGCTTTCCAAGGTCCAAATAGTAACGCAGGCTGATATTATGTGGATGCCCAGAATTATTAATTGCCCGACTATTATAAAAATTAAATATAGCAAAATATTTACCAAAGTCAAAGTTATTTCCAGTTTTATAACGGTATAAATTATCAAAAAAATTATCGGAATTAAAAATATAATATCCAAAATATCGGTTAGCTTGGTCATGATGTAAAATAACGGGTTTAACGGTTTTATCAAGGCAAAATCAAAATTGCCTTTGCGGACATCTTCCCGAAACGAATAAATCCCGCGAAAAAAAGCTTGCGGAAATACGTCTACTAAATTAAAAGTAAGAAAAAATAACAGTACCTCATATTTACCGTATCCGGCCAGGGAATCGGTAAAATTAAAAATAGAAACAATAAGCAAAATAAAAAACCCGAACCTGACCAGTTTGCCGATAAAATAGCTGGTTATATCTATCCGGTTGGATAGATAAGACCCGATAGCGCAAGCGCTTAATTGTTTCCAGACTTTTAAATATTTCATAGATAAAATAATTCGAACGCTAAATTCCTTCGCCGGAATATTTTTTTAGTCCTTTTTCCCAGGCAATCTTGCATAATATGGCTCCGATAATAATCCAGGCGATTTGCCAAACGATTCCCTGCAATATTTGAATACTACTAAAACGCCCCAGGTAAATACTTATAGGGAAAAATATCATAAAAATAAAAGGCAAATATGACAAGGCCTGATAAACGCCTATCGTAAGAATGTCCAGGGGAAAATATGCTCCAGATGAAAATTCCAATAACCACTCATAAAGGAATCTCGGTCCCATGGCCTCCCGCGACCAAAAAGCAATCAAACTTATCAAAAAGCTAAAAATAAAATAAACAAATACGGCTAAAACCACGGAAACAGAAAAAAATAAAAGTATTTTAAAATCAACCTGAAGCGCTATTTTTGCTTTTAAAATAAAAACGAAAATAAGCACCTCCAAAATTGCCGAAATTAAATTAATTAACCTTTGCGCTAATTCCCGACAAAAACTAAACCAAAAATAATTAACCGGCATTACCAAATACTTGGAAAGCTCTCCTGAGTCTATTTCTCCGGCAATTTCCCGGGTTTGGGTACCAAATATAATTGAACGCAAAATATTAATTCCGAACACATAAGTAATCAATTCAATGTCGGTATAACCGGCAAAAACCCCGGTCTTATATGTTAAACTTGTCCAAACGTAATATAAAAGCAAAAGCACAATTATATTTCGCAAACGGCCCAATAAAAAATTAAACCGGTATACCAGAGCGCGGGACCAGCTTATTTTAAATATCGTTATATATTTTTTAAAACTATTAATATTAGCCATCATATTAATATTTTAGCAATAGTTTAATAAAATAACAA
>QMNH01000167.1 GCA_003647675.1 Candidatus Falkowiibacteriota bacterium
TATGATCATAGAATCGCGATTGCCAGGCAAAGGCAAATATTGTGTTTTCGGAATTAATTATGCGTGTACGGTTAATTTCAAATTTACATCGCCCTTTATACCACCTAATTATTTCACCTAACATTTTTTTGCCCATTGGATTATGTTTTCCGGTTATACCGCCTGTTTTTTTATTATTAACCGTGTTCGTTCGGTCAACCATGTTCGTAGAGACGCGATTAATCGCGTCTCTACCACGCACAATGCCATTGTCACAAACATTTTTGTCGCCACGAACGTTGCTATTATCATTGCCACGCATATTTTTACAATTTATTGAATTATCAATCACCAAAATCCCATGCAAATGATTCGGCATAACAATAAATTCATCTAATAATACATTATTAAAATGTACGGGTATTTCCAGCCAATATTTTTCTGCCATTTTTCCAATTTCATTCAATATCATTTCATCTTTTTTCACACTACCGAAAAATAATTCCCTATCTTTCGTGCAAATGGTTACAAAATAAAATCCGTCACGGGAATAATCGTAATTTTCCAAACGTGCCGATTTAACGCGGTATTTATTTTTATATAATTCATTATCCATTAACCTTAATTTTATCTATTGCCTAATACTATATACTTAATACTCTTCCATCCTCTAAATATCTCTACTGGGGCCAATTATTATTATCTAAAATAACGGAAAAACTATTCACTCCGGTATAGGTGCTGGCATCGGCAATATCCGGGATGCCAATACCCCAATAAACCTTGTCTTCCACGCCCGCGTCACTGGCTGGCCTGGGTGCGGCAATATCAACCTCTTCTCCGCCAATACTTAAAGCTTTGCCGGTCGAAGAATAATTAAAATTTTCAGCCAAACTCCATTTAATTTGGCCGACCGGAATATTGCCGGTCGGAGCGCCGGTCATATTGGTACCGGACAAGCCGACGTTTATCGGCGAATTGCCGATATTCACCACCGTAGTTGTAGAATTGTTGGTACCGCTGTTTTCTTTGGCAATCATCTCCGAACCAAAATTAATTATGCTCTCGGTTACTTCAAGGGCTAAAGTAGTTTCAATCTGTACTCCGGGAGAAGTAGTTGAAACATAAGTTAATCCGTCATAAGTTTGTATATAAGAAAGCCAATTATATGATTCGTATGGGTTGCCCGAAGAACCATCTGTTGGTACCGCGTAATATTTTAAATCCGCCGTGCAAGTATAAATTGCGGTTTCATCCGAATCGCCATCGCAATCCGACAAAACACATCCGCCGGTATCCACGTGATAACAAACATTGTCGTCTGCGGTGCAATTATATCCGCCGGAAACATTGGACATATATACACGGGCCGTAGCGCCAACAAGGTCGGTGCATCCATTCTGGTCTTCAACAGAAGAATTTACTGTTTGCACGGTAGTAGTAGAGGGGCCAAAATTAAGCGTAATAATTGCTCCGTTGTTTAATAATAAGTCGCCCAATACCGTAGGCACGTTATTAATCGTATAAGTACTGCTTTGCGAATTACCGCTCGCCTCAAAGTCGTGATTATCAAAAATAAAAGCGTAATAGGTTGTTGAACCGGTCGGAGTCGGGGCTGTGTCCTGGTAATAGCATTTAGCATTCGGTGAACTGGTGGCGCTCGCGAAGCAAACCGTCTGGTTTGTCGCTCCCGCACAGCCACCTGAATTGGCGCTATTTTCCGTACAAACGTATAAATCAAGAGTATCAGCGCCGCCAGCCGAATCATTGTCGTAAGACACAGTGGTGATGGTAAATTTTTCGCCCGGATCCTTATTGTCGTCAGTCGTAGACACGCCGGCTAAAACCGGCTGGTGGTTGACCGCGAAGGGCGAATGGTCTTCCGGGGTGCTGCTACCCTGGGAATAGGCCGAGCATTTAGCCACGGCAAAACCCGGATATTTATCGCACACGTATCCGTACCAGGCCAATAGTTCGGAACTGGTAGCCGCGCTATAACTACAGCTGGCTTCCTCGGTAGACGAAGCTAAATCCGATATGCACCATTCTCCGCCGCTGCATTCCGGCGGGCCGTCATTACCGCTTGCAATCCCGCTGGTTTTGCATATTGCCAAATAATAATTGTCGTTCTCGCCATCCACAGCCGTAGCCGTAAAATCAACTAAAGAACCATAATCAGTCGGCCAAGTGGACGCGGAATCATTATCTGAAGGATAGCCGGTATCAGTAAAAACTGGAGCCGTGTTGGATACGCCCGATAAAGTAATAACCGGAAAAATATCGTAGCTATCCAACGCGGCCCCGTCGTTGGTAGTTCGGAAACAATAAGTACCGGCTGAATTGGCGCTAGCTGTCGCTTTAATCACGTATTCAACTTCGGTATAGTTGTTTTCGTTTAGCGTTATTGGACTTGAGGTGCTGGACGGATCACTAACCATAAAACCGTCTTCGAAATTATATCCTTCCGAGTTGTCCAGTTGAAAAGTCGTAATTTCACCGTTATTAATATAAGTACTGGTGCTCATGCGCCAATGCTCGCTATTGTCAATCGGTACTGCTGTCCAGCTACCCGGATCGGTTGAACAATTACCGGTAGTGGAAGCGTATTCCAGGCGGTAAATATAATTAGACGCGTCTCCCCCGCCGGTATTAACCGCTTCAATTCTTAAACGAATATTTTCGCCTTTTTCCAAAGAAGTGCTGGCGGTCGGACTGCCGGTGTCTTCGTCTTCCAGCCAGGCAGCGTTGGCTTCGTTATTATTATCTTCGCGCCACAGGTAATGGATTTGTGCGGTTTGCGGCACTGGCGAAGTAAAATTTATATTAAAATAATCATTTTTAAGCGTTTCCACGCCCGCTTCCTGGTAAACCCGCCAATAAGTTTTATTTGATCCGTCATAATATTCGGATAATAAAGAATTTATATTAGCCGATAAATCAATGTCCGAGTCAGCGCTAGAGGTGCTGTTTGATGCCATAGTCACCCAGGCATCGGTAGTGCCGA
>QMNH01000168.1 GCA_003647675.1 Candidatus Falkowiibacteriota bacterium
ATAAAATTTTTTGAAGTGATATAGTAATATCAGTGAAAACAATTTTATAAAAAATATGTGAAAATATTAATTTTTAAGCCGTTGCTAGTTTTTACACATTAACTAACTAATTAATTTTTTATTAATTGTTAAAAAATAAAAAATATGAGGGAAGAAAAAATTATTATTGCTAATTGGAAGATGAAATTGGGCTTAAAGGAAACCTTGGATTTAGCTAAGGAGGTAAAGGCGAAATTTAAAGATTTTAAAGGAGGGGAAATAGCGGTTTGCCCTAATTTTATTTCACTTCTTGAAGCAAAAAAAATACTAGGTTCAGCAATTAAAGTAGGGGCGCAAAACGTTTTTTGGGAAGGAAACGGCGCTTATACCGGAGAAATATCCCCGTCTTTATTGGCAGAAGCCGGATGTGAATATGTAATTATCGGCCATAGCGAGCGGCGTAAATTTTTAATGGTTAATTATGAGATGATTCACCGCACCATTAAAGCGGTTTTAAAAGTTGATAATTTAATTCCGATAGTATGTATTGGCGAGAATTGGGACGAAAGAAAAACCGACCGCCGGGATTTCGTCTTGTTTGATCAGTTACAGCAGGCTTTAGGCGGAGTAGATATCGGCCCTGATCAGCAAATAATAATTGCTTATGAGCCTATTTGGGCGATTGGTTCCGGCACGGCAATTGAACCGAGCGAGGCTGAATACGCGCACAAAATTGTCCGCTTAACTCTAAATGACATGTTCGGTATGAGCGTGGTTAATAAAAATTTTAAGATAATTTACGGCGGCTCCATTAATTCAAAAAACGTAAAGAAATTTGTTGGTTTAGAAAATCTTGACGGCATGCTGGTGGGTGGAGCCAGCTTGGATGCTGATGAATTTTATAAGCTGGCAAAAGCAATAATATAATTATTAATTCCATTTATTTATGTTAGTGCATATTAAAAATATAGTAAAAGAAGCTCGAGCGGGCGGTTACGCGGTCGGCGCTTTTAATGTCCATAATTTAGAAACAGTATTGGGGGTGGCAAACGCCGCTATGCGGGCCAAATCGCCGGCTATTATTCAGGTATCGGAAGGGGCGATTAAATATATGGGATTAAAGCCGATTACACATATAGTATCTACGGTAGCGAAAAATATAGCTTCTCAGGTTCCAATCGCGCTTCATCTCGATCATGGCCGGAGCTTTGACAGCGTTTTCGAATGTCTTAACGCTGGTTTTACATCCGTTCATATTGACGCTTCACATCTGCCACTGGACGAGAATATCAGCTTAACCAAACAGGTAGTGGAGTTCGCCCATCGGAAGAAGGCCTGGGTTCAGGGCGAAGTCGGGGCTATGATCGGCGGACATGGCCGTATATCCGGCCAGATTGACAATATTCCGATTGCCGATCCCAAGGATGTTATTATGTTTGTTAAAAAAACCAAGGTTGATGCTATCGCCGCGGCTATCGGCACGGCTCATGGGGTATATGACAATGAGGATGTTAGAATTGACTTATTAAAAAAAATAAAAGAAGAGACTAAAATTCCTTTTGTTCTGCACGGCGGCTCGGGCGTTGATGTTGATATAATTAAAAACGCGGTTAAAGAGGGCGTAAATATTATTAATATCGGCAGTGATATAAAAATAGCTTTTTGCCGGACTTTAATAAAAAATTGCCGTGATAATCCGGAAGAGACTGATCCAAGAAATTTACTTAGATCCACTATAAAGGCGGTTGAAGATGTGGTTGTTAAGCAGATGGAGATATTCGGCAGTGCCGGGCGGATTGAATTTCAAGATATAGAAACATAACAATAAAAAAATCCGAAATTCGAAATTAGATATATAGATATGTATAACATTATCCCTTTAATTTTAATATTAATCAGTTTATGCGTAATTATTACAATTGTAGTAAGGAAGTTTTCGGTTTTGGCGAATTTGGATATTAATACTATCCAGAGCGAAAGGGAGACAAAGGTTAAAGAACAGATAATAAGCAAGCGGCTTAAAAGAAATTTTTTTAGATATTCATCAAAGTTAACCCGTTTGCTTGAGCCGGCCGGAAAGGGAATTTCAACCTTTTTTAAGTGGTCGTATAAAAAATTAACAGAGTTTAAGGATAATTACAATAAAGAAGACGAAATAGTGAGTGGCGGCAGTGAAAAAGTAATCGTTAAATTATTTTCCGAGGCTGATGATTTTATAAAAAAAGAGGATTTGAACGGAGCGGAAAATAAATATATAGAGATTATCGGTATTGATTCTAAAAATATAAAGGCGTTTAAAAATTTGGGGGCGTTGTATTTTGACAGGAAAAATTACAATGAAGCCAAAGAAACTCTGGATCATGCCTTAAAATTACTTGAAAAGGATTATGAGGAAATTAACATGGAGGGAGGAGCCGAAGAAGAGGGAGCGGCTGAAGCCATTAATTCGCAGATTGCCGGGATTTATGTTGATTTATCGGAAATTTGCCAAGCCATGGAAGATTATGAGGGAGCGCAAAAAAGAATTGAAAAAGCGCTAAAAATAGAGCCGAATAATCCCCGCTACCTTGACACAAAACTGCAAATAAGTATAATTAATAAAGACAAAGCGTCCGCCCTGGACGCTTACGACAAGCTTAAGGAAGTAAATCCGGATAATCAGAAATTGGACGATTTTAAAGCGCGGATAAAGGAGTTGTGATTATCTTTTACATAAAGTACAGTAGGAATACTGTCGAGCGCAGTATTTTTTTAATAACAACAATTAACAAGAAAAAGAATTTTATTTATAAGTTGTTTATTAAATAGTTAAAAGTTAATTGTTAAATGTTAATAGTTATTTCGCCGAGATAGCTCAGTGGTAGAGCACTTCCATGGTAAGGAAGGGGTCCGGGGTTCAAGTCCCCGTCTCGGCTCTGGTTTAAACAATTAACAATTAACCCTTAACAATTAACATTTTATACCAGAGTTAATTGTTAATTGTTAAAGG
>QMNH01000169.1 GCA_003647675.1 Candidatus Falkowiibacteriota bacterium
CTCTAGATGGCCGTTTAAGCGATGTTAGGTATACCCCTGATACTGGTATCAGTTCGCCGCTAAAATGCGAGGTTGAATCTGTCAAGATTAGATTATTCTTTTTTCTCCCATATTCCAAAATGATCTAAAAAACCTGGATTTGCCGGGTTTTTATACCGTTTTGTTATATGGACCTTTATCGCTTGCAAATCCGCAAAATAGCCTTTATTCCCGCGCATTCTTTCTATATATAAATTGCAATGCATCGCAATAGGCGTATACTTCCCATATCGATTAAGTAACTAGCTTAATCAATTATTACTTACTTACTTAAAAGGAAACACGTTATGTCAAATATTCAATTGAGCATCAAAAAGATTTTTTCTGAGTCTTTAAAGAATGCAAATCAGGATAAAGCTTTTTTCAATAAAGCCGACTGCATGCGCGATTTCGCAAACTTCCACAAAATGCGCCGCGCGGCATAATTCGCGCTTTACCTAATTACTTAAAAGGAAAATATTATGTATCAAGCAATAGAAGTTAAATTTCTCGCTCCCACTAATACAAAGGGTTCACGCTATAAAGCAAAATGCGCCGCTGGCAATCTAACGGCGCATGCTGACTATTCTTTAAATCCAAATGAAAACGCGCAAGTAGCTGCGGAAAAATTAGCGGCGCGGTATAACTGGATTGAGGGCGGCGCGGTATTGCAAGGCGGACAATTGGAAAACGGAAATTATGTTTTTACAATTTCATATCCTAGAAATTCAGGCTAACAGTTTAGCGCGTTAGAAATAGCGCGCTAACATGTAACACTTGAAACTTACTTTAAAGGAAAAATGAAAATGTTAAATTTTGAAACTAAACTTGAAACAATGACAGCGGCATATTTGGAATGCGCTATATTTTGCGGCGATGGAATAGAAGGCGCGGAATTCAGCGCGGACGCCATCTCCAGCGCGCGCAAATCATGCGCCGTTTTCCTTATGCGCTATAGCAATAAATGCGCGGCATTTAGCATGGATCAATTAGGCCATGATTTATTTTATACGCGCAATGGTCACGGCGTAGGGTTTTGGTCGCGCCCTGAAATATACGGCGATGACCTAGCAGAAACCTATACAGAATATTCTGAAAAAATCGGCGAAAAAGATTTATATATCGGCGATGACGGAAAACTGTATTTTTCCTAATACCTTAAAAACTAATCTTACTTAAAAGGATATTTTAAAATGAAAACTTTCACTGCTATTACTCGCGCGGAAATAATCGAAAGTAATCTATTATCTAATAGCGCCGTTTTGTGGGCGCTAGATAATATTGATTATCTTAATAAGCCTATGAAATTTTTTGGAACAAGTACAAAAATCGAAAAACGAAAAGGCGACATAGTAGAAAAATTTGAAATTTTCGTTATGTATTTACAGCCAGCTAACAAAGTAGCATTAAAAACTATTTGTAATTTTGCTGTAAAGGCTGGCTGTAAAAACCCCTGTTTAATTGATTCGGGAATGCTAGGCTTAACTACCGGACAAAATGCCGCAACAAAAAGAACTATTTTGTTTTTATTGCGCCGCGCATATTTCGATTCAAAAATTACAAAGGAAATAGCGAGCAAAGAAAAGCGCGCCGCGCGTTTAGGTATTCCCGTTTATTTCAGATTAAACGGGACAAGCGATATAAACTTTTCTGAGTTAATCGCAAATAATCCTAATTCAAAATTTTACGATTATACAAAATTGTTGGCGCGCGTTAGGCGCAATACATTACCTAATTATGATTTAACTTTTTCGGGTTCAATGTACAGCAAACAATCCAAGGCGGCATTATCTAAAGCCATAGCGCGCGGTGAAAAAATTGCCATAGCGTTTAACAGTGCTGGAATAAAAAGCGATAGTTTAAAAATCCCTGTAAAAGGTTTTTCATCATTTGATGATAATGACGCGCGCTTTTTAAACGGAGCTGGCGAAATTGGAACGCTATCACGAAAAGGTAGTAATAAAACCGAGCGCGCCGAAACTGATATTCTGGAAAAATCTTTTTTCGTTACAAGCGCGAATATCACCGAATTCAATAACATCATAGCGCGCGGATAGTCCGCGCCTTTATTGGGAGTTTATAAAATGAAATCATACACAATATTTAATTTTAGGAATGGCGAAAAATTCACCGCTAACATTAGCGCGAAAGGAACGCGCGATACTGATAAAAAAGCAGATTGTATCGCGCATAGACTAAGCAATTCAGCGCGCGGGAATTGTAAAGAATGGACAACATACTATAACGATTTTATAAATAATCGTGAATTCGCGCGCGTGAATTCGCGCGGTTTTGTTTCTGGCATTGTGTACGATACTACTTCTGAAAATGCCAGTATCTTAAAACGTTTAAACTAATACGGGATTATATGAAAATGAAAACTGAAAATGTATTTTTAGATTTTGATCAATTAAAAACTACTACCCAATATTTTATATTAGGGTATGAAAAAGATGGCGCGCTAATTAGTGGCATTTTCATTAATGATAAATTAGCGCGATATTCTCGCGCGGAATTATGCGCGGAAATAAAAGAGGCGCAAAAAGATTGTCCTAGCCTGTTATGGCGTCCGATTCCGTATGTACCGCAATCGGGACAAGTACATAACATTCTAGTTGCGACAGGTAGGTTGTAAACACTACTATATAAGCCTATTTCTGATAGGCTTTTTTTAACGCTACTATATAAGCATATAAAGGATATTTTAAAATGTTAACTATTGAAAAGATGCAAGCGCGAGAAATTCAGTTTTTGAAATTGTCCGCGCGTGAAATGTTAGCGGATGGCGCAAGTGTTGAAACTATCGCGCGCATGATAGCAAGCGAACAAGCGCGCCTATATGGCGAATATGGCATTAATGGCGCGCTGTTTTGTATGGCGCATGATGCCAGCGGCATAGAAATAATTAATCCGTATACAAGCGATTGCGGACGTTTTGAATACTCGC
>QMNH01000170.1 GCA_003647675.1 Candidatus Falkowiibacteriota bacterium
CTCCATTTAAAATTCCATCACCTCCTTCACCTCCATAACCAGCGCCACCACTTCTATTGCTACTACCAGCCCCCTGCCCCAGCCCTTCGGAACTATCATAGCCTCTGCCATTGACGTTAATAGAACAACCGGACGATAAAATAAAATTACTGGCCTCAATGTGGACAACATGGGTTTGGGCGGTGGTGTTAATGTAATGGGTTAAATAACCACCAGAACTAATAGTTACATCACCAGTAACATCCATTTTATCGGTGCTGATATTATGATTAGTTAAAGTCGTAATGCCACTAATGTACACGTCTCCGGAAACAGTCAAAGGCTCAGTGTTCATAGCGCCATTCACTGTGAGGTTAGTAAATGACCGAGAAGTTTTTTCAAATACTCGTGAGGTTGTGGCTATAATCAAAGCTCCCCCTCCACTTACTTCGTCAAATGTTCCCCCGTTATCAGTAATTACTCCTTTATCATCCCAATTCAGGGTAGAATAGATTATATCGGCCGAAACAGGTATGTCTATATGTCCATAGTTGCTTATGGTAATTGTATCGAAAGCAATAGTAGTATCATTAAATACGGTCTTACCTAAATAACTGTCCTCTGCATAATTCTGATCATTATTATCAATAATTAAATCGCCATAATTCTGAACAGAAGATTTTTTGTAGATGGTGCCGGCGCCGCCGATATTCTGCAGACTGGTAGCTCCGCTCCCGACGCCGCCGTACGCATTATAAACAATAGATGAACTATCAGTAGTATAATAAACAGCGATCCGACCGCCGCCGCCGCCTCCATTGCCTACAGCTGTATTATCGTTTGAACCATTACCGCCGTTAACGGTAATCGTACCTGCACCCTCAAGTGTAGCCGTATTAATATAGATACTGCCACCACTTCCGCCACCGCCCTGCCAGCCTCTACCAACACTACCATCTGCTATAACAGTGCCAAAAATTGTTGTAGTTCCGGTAATTACTAATTTTACTGCTCCTCCACCTTCTCCGCCATTACTATACCCTCCGCCACTACCTAGATCATTTGGCTTGGTCGTAGAACCGTATGTTATTCCGCTTGCTGCTGTTACCACTCCATTTAAAATTCCATCACCTCCTTCACCTCCATAACCAGCGCCACCACTTCTATTGCTACTACCAGCCCCCTGCCCCAGCCCTTCGGAACTATCATAGCCTTTACCGCTAACATTAATCGTACCCCCCGACTCTATAGTAAAATTATTAGCCTCCAAATTAATAACATGAGTCTGGGCAGTAGTATTAGCAGTATGAGTCAAAATACCATTAGCGCCAACAATCATACCCCCGCTCACTATTAATTTTTTCGTATCCGAACCATTAGAAATAGTCAGGGTAGAAGCACTGCTGGTACCAATAGTCAAAGAATAAACCGTAACCGAGCCTGAACTCAGGTTCAGGGTCGGGGCATTTGAGTAATTGCCGTTAATAACCGCGTTATCGGTTGAAGTCGGTACGCTAGCCGTGCTCCAGTTATTCTCATTAAACCAATCAGTAGAACTGGCTCCGGTCCAATACGCGGTCGGTATTTCCTGGGTATAAACCGTGCCCTCCTCGCCCGGATAAGTCGTGCCGCCACCGGTAGAAGTGGCTATTATATTACTATCTAGAGTATTATAATAAATCGCTATCCGTCCGCCTGCGCCGCCGCCGGCATTGGCGGTCTTAGGATTGCCGCCGTTGGCGCTTATTGTGCCATTGCCGGTAATGTCATCGGCTAGGATATAGATAGAACCGCCGGACGCGCCGCCGCCGTTGGTATTGACGGCATTGTCGCCGTTAGTGCTAATACTGCCGTTTATGGCCATGTCGCCACTGACAAAAATTTGAATAGCGCCGCCGCCGGATGGTCCGCCGGTAACCCCGCCGTCATCGCCGCCGCCAGAGCCGATATTAACCGGCGTGGTGGTTGAGCCGTATATTATACCGCCGGTACTGCCGCCGTCAGCCGTGACCCCACCCACTCCGCCGTGTCCGGCGCCGGAACCGTAAGAGCCCTGGTCCGAGCCGGCCCCGGTGCCGTAGCCGCCGCTGTAGCCTTTGCCGTTTAAATTAATAGAGCCGGTTGATGATATATCTACGTTTCCTTTAACAATTAAATTAATCTTATTGGTTTCCGCCGTAGTGTTGCGGCTATGGGATAATTTCCCGTTTATGGTT
Source organism: Candidatus Falkowiibacteriota bacterium (assembly GCA_003647675.1). GTDB lineage: Bacteria > Patescibacteriota > Patescibacteriia > Patescibacteriales > UBA12075 > B7-G4. The sequence continues at coordinate 2,196 of QMNH01000170.1, forward strand.
AAATTATTAATTGTTTCAGTAGTATTCATATATAGCCTGGAGGTTGAGGCTATAGTAATATCCGGGGTGTTGGCAAATATAGTAGTTAAACCGCCATAGTCTTCTATTATGGCTTCATCAGACCAGTTTATCGTGTTATAGGTAATATTGGACGTGGATGAGGCGTATAAGTGGCCGTAGTTTTGGATGGTTAGAGTATTTAGGGGTAGGGTGTCGGTTATTACTGTTTTGCCGATATATATACCGTCTTCTTCGTCCTGGTTATTATTGTCAATAGTGAGGTCGCCCGCGGATTGAGATGATGATTTTTTGTAAATCGTGCCGGCGCCGCCCATTTTAGCAATCCCGATATCACCCAAACCCCCGTAAGCAGTATAATTTAATGAAGAATTGTCAGTGGTATAATAAACAGCGATCCGTCCGCCCGCGCCGCCACCGCCGAAAGATGCATTTGTACCGCCGTTGACAGTAATGGTGCCGGTGCCGATAAGCACATTAGTATTGATCCAAATACTGCCGCCGGAACCGCCGCCGCCATTCACATTTCCTCCGTTAGAGGTAATGGAGCCAAAAATCGTCGTTGTGTCCGATATTATTAATTTAACCACACCGCCGCCTGATCCTGCTGAACCATTGTTTCCGCCGCCGCCACTTCCTAAGTGAGAGGGTTTGGTGGTAGAGCCGTATGTTGACCCCCCCTGATATCCCCCGTCATCACCACCCTCGCCGCCATAACCGGCGCCAGCCATA
>QMNH01000171.1 GCA_003647675.1 Candidatus Falkowiibacteriota bacterium
ACTGGAACGCTTCAGCAAGGAAAGCGAAGTCCGCCTTCCGGAGTCCATCCAGGTAACGGACGGCCGTAGTAAGCCTCCTTACATGCTGATTGGTCCGGTCGTAGGCCTTGCGCCTGAATTCGGCGACAGCGGCTTCGTATTCCCATCGAAGCCGCCGGTATGCGTCCTGGTTCGGATCGGACTCCTGCAAGGCGCTGTGCGCTTCCTGGATGCGTCTTATGATAGGATAGAGCGGATGCTTTCGGAAGGCCTGGTCGATGGATTCGTCGGCGTCGAAGTCTTCCCAGGTTACGATTTCAGGAGAGTTTTTCATAATGATGACCGGCGGCGCCGGCGGTGTTTGTGATTTGGCCGGAACAGGCGTCCGGATTGGATGTGGTCGCTGTCGGCTTCCACATCATGTCGTCCAGGTCGAAGACCGCTGGCCCGACAACCGTCTGGCGCCAAGTTCGGGCCAGGCTTGCGGCCAGGTTCGGGCCAGTGACCGCAACGGTGGCCGCAACTTGGAAGGAAGCGGATTCATAGTGATGGTCGGTTCCACCGGCGGGTTTGTAATTGTGAGATCGGCTGGAACCGCCACCGACAACCGCCACCGCCACCATCCCCTATACATAGGGGGATGGCGGTTGGCGGTAACACCGACATGGCGGTAGATTGGCGGTAGATTGTCGGTTGGCGGTAAATTGCGTAAGTCATTGCTGCTTCACATGTTCTGAAGGTTGCGTTCAAAATCCGTTTTGGCGGTAACCGCCACCGCCGAACCGACAGATCCCGGAAATCGATTTGGCGGTTGGCGGTAAATCGTCTAAAGCGTTGATTCATATCGGCCTATGATATTTCTCCTTATGAATCCGCCGTTACTAAGGCCCTTGACCAGGCGCTCGGCCGATCGGCTTTTTACGCCGCGCTCTTCGATCTTTTCAATCAGGTCAGTCCACCGGATATGACCGCCGTCTTTGAACAGTTCGGAAGTTAGATCGCGTAACTCGTCGGCCTTTGCGCCGGCCTTCGTCTGCCGGGCCGAATCGACTCCTTCGTGCAACCCCAGATCGTCCGCCCAGGCGAAGCGAGGTCCGTCGTTTTTCGAGATATAACAATGCCTGGCGCGTTCCGTGAAGATTGTCGTGACGCCGTCCTGGTCTTTATGAAGGACCAGGTTGGTTTCGGCCTTGCGCTCTAATTCGCTACCCAGGTGGCCGCGACCGGTAATGCCGGCCTCGCCATTGATTTTGACCGGATTCGTATGCAAGGCCGCCAGGATCGTCGTATCGTATTTCGCGGCCAGGGCATGGAGTCTCCCGACCAGGGCGGCCGCCTCTTCAAGGTCGTTAGGATTCCGGCAGAAGTCCGCGATGCCGTCCAAAATTACGGAATGGATCCCGCCGCACTCCGCGGCCGCCCTGGCGAGTTCGAACTCAAGCAACCGGATCCGCATCGCCGGGTCGTACCCGATCAGCGAATACGACCTTACCCATCCCGGCACTATCTTGACGTCTACCCGGCGGATTGCCGTCATAACTACGCCGAAGTGATCGGCGGCGGATTGTTCGGTATCGAAATGAACGATCGCCTTCCCTTCCGGATTCTCGGATCGCAGTCCTAGCGTTTCCCCTTCCCCAATCGCCGCAGCCATTGCCGCACCCACGACTGCAGTCTTCCCGCCCTTCGCCTGTGCGTTGATCCCTGTGATATTTCCAGGGCTGGAAATTGTCTTATCCATTAAGGAGTAGATTGGTCGCGGCACCGGCGGCGGATTTGCTGGATCGGCACGCGTCGCGTCCATCGTAGCGATTGCGGCCGCGAACTTTTCGTCGACGCCGGCTTCCGACTGGCCCTTATCAGGATCGGCCTGGTCGACGTTATTTCCCCGCGGCTGGGTCTCCACCTGGTCCGACCGGTCGCGAACCGCCTGACGGCGTTCAGGTCGCTTCCTGGCGCTACCTGGAGCGTATCCGTGCTCCTTAGCAATATAGACCAGCGTCCCGATATTAACATCGGCAAGGCGGTGTCGGATCTTCTTGGCGTATTCCCCCGGGACTTCCTCGGGCGACCATTCCTTGAGAAGCGATTCCGCCACTTCTGGCGATCGCACCGAAGCGACCGCCGATATAACTTTGATCCAGTCTGAATAGTCCAGCCGCGGAAGGTGCGAAAGCATGTTCCGAATCTCGTCGTCCGTCACGTCGGACGACGACGTCGTCGCGTTCCCGGTATAGCCAGACTCCTTCGTCGTCGCCGTCGGGGGCGGTGCTGGTTCAACAGGCAAGGGCGTCGCGTCTTCCCGATATACGATCGCAGGATCGTAAGACACAAAGCAAAGTCGCGCGACGTCTGTGCAGGCGGGGTCGACGTCGACGTCGTAATTTTCCTTCAGGTAACGAGCGACCGCGCGGAACGCGTCTGCGAAGTCGGCGTTATCAGGAATCCGGAATAGAATCTTCAGACCGTTTACCGGACTACGGAAACTACATATGACGTGGACGTCTTGAGCCAGGCGGTTTTTCAACGACTCGATCTGATCGTCAGAGAGATCGTCGAGGTCGGCGACCAGGACGCCGGAAGATTCGATGAGTCCGTCGTTGTTCCGACTTTTGAATTTTCCGGAGAAGGTCGCACCGGGTAGCTCGCGTTTCCGCGCCGCGATCTCGGCCTTGTTACCGACGGGGTCTTCAGCGTGCAGAATCCGTATAGGCGTTATCTGCCTTTCCCACTTACCGTCGCGGGTTCCGTCGAGGGCGGACCGGATCCGCCGCACCTGACCCCTGGTGTCGGTGACGTTCGGGTAAAACGATATCTCCCCGTCCAGGATCGACGCCGCCGCGCTGTCGCGATCGGAAACCTTCTCTTGACGAGCGCGGTCGTCTGCGGCAGCGTGCTGGTGATTTCGATTAGTTTTCCGATGAGCGCCGCCCGGCTG
>QMNH01000172.1 GCA_003647675.1 Candidatus Falkowiibacteriota bacterium
GGCCTAGGTGCATATAAAGCTCCCGGTTCATTGTTTTGTTGTAAGCGTCTTTGTGGGCATGGCGCAGAAAGCCGGCTTCCAGCGCGGTGGTAAATATTCCGCCAAATAAGCCGCCAATGCCTTGGATAATTGTAATGCCGCCGATTGATTTTGCCAGCGCCCGGAAAATCATGGTTAAGCTATGCCCCATAATTCCAATTATGCTTAATAGTTTATTGCCTTTTTTGTCGGTTTCTTTGCCGGTTAAATAGCTGGCGGCGCTGCAGAGAAAATTTGACAGCAAGTAAATAGCCCCGATTGATATTAATTTTATGGAAGCAATAAATAAGTAAAATGGCCAGATAAAACCGGTGGCCGCGAAAATAATTCCCTGAAAAAAATATATTATATTTTTTCTCATTTTTTTTACGTCCAGTATTTTTTTCAGTTTTAATTTCGGTTTCGCGATTTTTATGTTTTTAGAAAATAGCAGGGAAATTGACGCTATTATCATTAATAAAGCACTGGTTAAAAATGCAATTTTAAAACTAAAACCGGTAATCAATAAGCCTCCCAAAAAAGGGCCAATAATGGCAAATATTGCCGGCACGGCCAGTAAAATTCCTAGTTTATTGCCGGATTTTTTTATAGTAGTAGTATTAATGAAATACACATGATGGGCGCTCCAATAAAGCGTGGTTGAGAGAATATATAATAAAGCAGTTAAGGCGATGAAAGGGAAAGAGCCGAATAAATTAATTATTGTTTCAGATGAAAATAAAAATAAATAAAAGAAAATATCCAGGATATAGCTTGTTATTAATATTTTTTTAACTCCCAGTTTTATAAAATATTTAAATATTAGAAAATGCGATATTATGCTGGCAATAAATATAAAGAACAGGTAGCAGGCGATAGTTAAAACCGAAAAACCGATTTTATATAAAAAAATCGGCACGAAAAGAACGATCATAGAAATGGCAACCTGGCGGAAAGTATCCGCGATCACCAGGTCGTTGTATTTATCATTGAGAAAGCGGGAGAGATGAAAATGTTTAAGAGCAAAAGAGGCTTGGTTGTGTTTATACATGTTTGTTTCTGATTTAATTTATAGTTGTGCCTTTAAACTTTTTATTATTTAAAATTTTATTTAAGTTGTTTATATCTTTTCCGTTAGTAATAATAACTTTTAAGCCAAGAGTTTCCGCTAATTCAGAAGCAACCGGATCAAAGGGGGCGTTAAGGCCCGGGTTCCATTTATTGCCGACGATTTTTCTAAATTCCGGCCAGCCGGTTTCTATGATTTTTTCAGCGTTTTTATTTTTTTTCGGATCGGACGTGTAGGCGTAATCAATGTTAGAAAGGTTAATCACGGTTTTCGCTTTTAGTCTTTCGGCCAGTATGGCGGCGACGTAATCGGTTGACCAGCCGGGACGCCAGCCAGCCGCTACCATAATACTTTCGCCTTTTTTAAAATGTTTTTTTAAATTTTCTTTGGTGCGGGGATTTTTGTTTATGCGGGGATGGGCGTATTCTCTAAATATTGTTTTTATCAGATGCGCGTTTAATCTGGTCGTATGTACTCCGAGCCAGTCCTTATCGTCGCAAGTTAGCAAGGTGACTTTAGCGGCCGCGTCCCGGTATGTTCTGGCAATACTGCCGCCACCGGTGACGATAACGAATTTTTTACCCTTTTTAATTTCTTTAATAATTAGCGCCCGGAATTTTTTTAGGAATTTATGATCTATGCCGGTTTTGGGGACGATTAGGGAGCCGCCCAGGGAGATGATGAAAAGGTTTTTATGAATAATTAAATATATACTATATTTGTGAAAGTGGGGGGGCGCCTCGCTTTTCGTTTGCGGCGGCGGGATTACTCGCTCATACGCGAGTGAAACCCGTGTTTATATAAATGTGCGGACGGAGAGACTCGAACTCTCACACCCGAAGGCACTAGCTCCTAAGGCTAGCGTGTCTACCAATTCCACCACGTCCGCATAAATATACTTATATTTTTATCTTATTTTTCTTAAAAAGTCAAAAGAAAGCTATAAAAATAATTAATTTAATTATAACAAAAAATATGTTATAATATAATAAGTCTTAATTAATTAAATAAATTTATGCCAGAAGACAAATTAAAAAAATCAAACACGGTTGAGGAAGGCAAAGTGTGCGCCATTTTAGCCTATCTGCTGATAGGTATTATTTGGTATTTTGCCGACGACAAAATGAGAAAAAACGATTTTGCCGGCTTTCACGTTAAGCAGGCATTGATTCTGATTATTATTAGTTTTGCCGGTAGTATCGCCCTTAGTATGACCTTTGTGCTGGTCTGGCTGATTCCGCTTTATCAGTTAGTCGTTTTTGTGTTTGTGGTTATGGGCATTATTAACGCTTACAACGGGCAGAAAAAAGAACTGCCGATAATCGGACAATTTGGCAAGAAATTTAAATTTTAAATAAATAATTCAAATCTACGAATATATTCAAATGCTTCAAATACGAATTATTCGAATAATTCGAATGATAAATATTTGAAGCATTTGAATTGTAATTTGAAGCATTTGAATTATATTAATTATGTCACAATATATAAAATTTTTTAATGAACTAGGAATAAAAGATGTTCCATCGGTTGGAGGCAAGAATGCGTCTTTGGGAGAGATGTATTGCAAATTAACGAAAAAAGGCATTAGAGTACCTAATGGGTTTGCTACCACGGCCAATGCTTACGATTATTTTATGGAGCAGGCCGGATTAAAAAAAGAAATTAAAAAAATTCTTAAAGGTTTGAATACGCATAACGTGTCTGATTTAATGAAGCGTGGAGCGAAAGTTAGGAGGGTAATTCTTAACGCCAAATTTCCCAAAAAACTTGAGGTAGAGATTGTTAAAGCCTATACTAAGCTATCTAAAGAATA
>QMNH01000173.1 GCA_003647675.1 Candidatus Falkowiibacteriota bacterium
ACTCCTTTTGGTCCGTAAATTTTATGAGCGGACAAAGAAAGCAAATCAATATAATTCCAGGCAACATCGCAATTTATAAAATTCAATGCCTGGGTAGCGTCTGTATGAAAATAAATTGGCTGTGGTTTTTCTCCTCTCGCTTTTGGGCGTAATTTTTTCCAGTCATTCAAACGTTTTTCATTTAATTTTTTAATAATTTTTCCGATTTCACGAATCGGCATAATGGCGCCTACTTCTGAATTCACCCACATAATTGAAACTAGCACCGTATTATCTTTTATTAATTTCTTGAATTTTTCCAAATCAACTACGCCATTTTTCTTAACCTGTAGATAGCTAATCTCCGCGCCCTCTTTTTCAAGCTCGGCGCAAGGCTCCAATATCGCGTCATGCTCAACCAGTGAAACAATTATGTGCGGATTTTTAATTCCGGTTTGTTTTAATTTTTTTATAACTCCCTTAATCGCTAAATTATCCGATTCGGTCGCGCCGGAAGTAAAAATAATCTCACTGGGCGCGCAATTTAAAAAATCAGCCGCTTGCTGTCTGGCTTTATCAACCCCGGCCAAGGCCGTTTGGCCAAAACTATGAATAGAAGAAGCGTTACCGTATATTTTCATAAAATACGGCTTCATATCTTCCAGCACTTTTTTGTCAACCGGAGTGGTCGCGCTATGGTCTAAGTATATTTTCATGTTTTAATTTTATTATTATTGTTTTCCATGTTTTACTATCTTTCGTAGCACCCAGGCTGCTATATAGCAGCCTGGGTGCTAGCCTTATTCCAGATAATATTTTTATAATGTTTTAAAATATTTTTAAAATATTAAAATCAAAACGCATTATTATCGAATTTTAAAAATTTTGATTTAAGATTTATTTAAAAATTAAAAAATTATTCAAAATAAACTATTAAACAGCAACGACTTCCTTAACCTCCGGAACCTCTTCCATGACAGCTTTTTCAATCCCGTTTTTAAGCGTCATTTGCGCCATTGGACAACCAACACACATACCCTGAAAACGCACCTCAACAACACCTGTTTTGCCGTCCCAAGAAACAAATTCAACATCACCCCCGTCAGCCTGCATACTAGGCCTAATTTTTTCCAAGGCTTTTTTAATTTTATCTTCAATTTTTTCCGCCATAATTTTTAGTTAATCAGTGATCAGTTAATTAGTTATTTAGTATTAATTTGTCAAAATATTTAAACCTAATTAACTAATTACTTATTTTTAAACTTATTAATCGCCTCCCGCAATGCCTCAATCCCCAGCATTGAACAATGAATTTTCACATCGGGTAATCCGCCTAATTTTTTTACAATCGTATTTTTATTAATTTTTAACGCGTAATCAAGCGTTTTGCCCTTAACAACTTCGGTTAATGCCGAGGATACGGCAATCGCGGCAACGCACCCTAAGGTTTCAAATTTAATATCTTTTATATAATATTCTTGCTTTTTTGCCTGCCCTGAGCCTGTTGAATGGGTTTTTTTGTTTTCTTGCACTCCAATCTTTAAATAAATCTTCATAACATCGCCGCAAACCGGATTGCCTTTCTCGCCAATAGCATCAGCTTTTTTAATAATCCCCTGGTTTTTAGGGTTTTTAAAATGGTTAATAACTTTTTTTGAGTACTGCATAAAAATTTTTATAATTTTTATAATTTTTAATTTTATAAATAATGTTTTAATTTTTAATGTTTAATTAGAGCTTCTTGGTTTAAAGATTAAAAATTTAGATTTATTTATAAAATTACAAAATTAAAAATTTAATATATAAATACTCCCGTCCCCACGGGTGTCCAATTATATAAAAATTCAGCCGGACCAACCCCTAACCGGATACAGCCATGCGATACCGGCTTACCCAAATGATTTTCGCCCTCTTTTGTTCCATCCGGCCATTCCGGTAATTCATGGATACCGAAATATCCGTTCTGTAAACTCATCCAATACGGCATCCATAGCCCATAACTTGACCAAGCCCTAATGCTCTTACCGTCCACTTTATAATGCCCGATCGGCGTATACATGCCAGTCTTGCCCGAGGAAACCGAAAAAGAATCCATCCTGACTCCCCCTAAAAAATAACTTAATTCCTGCGCGCCTAAATTTATTTCAATTCTTTTTTCCAGTTTTGCGCCGCTATTATCCAACGGATCATAGCCGTTATTTATTTCTACTCCATCATCATGCCCGTCGTTATCAGAATCTTTATTGGTTAAATTGGTATGAAAATTCAACTCCATCCGATCCGAAAGCCCGTCGCTGTCAGTATCACAATTTTCCAGTTTTATCGGGTCTGCGTTTAACGGGGAAAAACCGCTGTTTAATTCTATGTAGTCGGAATATCCATCTCCGTCCGTGTCTCTTTTTTCCGGATTTGTGTAATAAATATTTTCCTCATCAATATCCGGCACGCCATCCAGGTCAGAATCGGCCAAACTGTTGGCTTGGGCCGGCAATAAGGCAAACAACATAAAAAAAATTGCTAAATATCTCATACCAAGTCGCTTAATTTCATTGATTTTAATGTTTTATTGATTGCTTGCTGAACTTTTATCAATACATCGGTGGCGCCGCATTTATCTTTGGCTATGCATTTAATTTTACCATTTTCATCAACGCATTTAAAGGGGGCTATATTCCCCTCAAGAGCTTTTACAATGTCAAAAACAAGAATTTCAGCTGGTTTTTTTGATAAATAGTATCCTCCGCCCGCGCCGATTTCCGATTTTACCAATCCGCTTTTTTTTAATTTAGCAAATAAGCGTTCTAAATATCCTAAAGAAATTTCTTCTTTTTCGGAAATAAAAGATAAAGGAATAGAGACTTCCCGTTTACTATTAGCAAGCGCAATCATAGCCCTTAATCCATAAG
>QMNH01000174.1 GCA_003647675.1 Candidatus Falkowiibacteriota bacterium
CTCAACCGACAGCTCCGGCAACCAGGGGATATCCAGTGATTATAGTTTCGTTACTATAAAAGAGGAAGAAGAGGAAAAGCCAGGCTATGCTGAAGAAATTTTGCAAGAAGGGGAAGGCGGGCTTAGCGGAGAAGGCTTCGAAATAGTCCTGCAAGCAATTGAAAAAATAAAAAACGAAGAAAACTACGCAACTATTAAGGAAAAAATAAAAGAAACCGCCGAAGAAGTTGTTTCGCCGCCGACTATCATATTGGATTCCGCCGACGTTGAAGTCGGCACCGATTACGCGATTATTCCCTGGGAAACGGACAAAGAATCAAATTCAATCGTATCTTTAGCGCGCGAAAGCGATTACGATGAAGATGCCGATGATCCCTATGTCTGGAAAGAGGGCGAGCCGGACGAAATGGTTTTAGAGCACCAAGTGGAAGTTAACGGCCTAAGCCCGGCTACGGTATATCATTATCAGGTTTCTTCGCAATCATCCCTGGGTTTAACCGGCAGAAGCTCTGATAAAACATTTAAAACAAAATCAATATTACCCGAGATATATAATATCCAGATAGTAAAAGTGGAAGAAGAATCAGCTACTATCCGCTGGACCACCAACGTGCCCTGCTCAAGCATAGTTGAATATGTTAATTTAAACACCAACGAAGCAAAACTGGAAGGCAACTCAAGCTTTCTTACGGCTCATTCCATGCGGCTTTCCAATTTAATTTTTGATACTTATTATTCGGTAGTAATTAAAGTTGAAAGTGAAGAAGGGGAAAAGGCCGAAAGCGAGCCCCTGACTTTTATTACCATAAAAGACGAATACCCGCCGATTATTTCCAAAGTTAACACCGAGTCAACTCTATATCCCGGCAGTGATAATAAAATCCAGACCATAGCCAGCTGGGTAACGGATGAATCGGCCCAATGCCAGTTTTTCTATCATCAAGGATTAGTAACCATAGACGAGCCGCAATTTTTATTAAAAGAAGAGGATTTCGGCACAAAGCACGTGCAGGTAGTAACTAACTTTCTGCCCTCTACCGTATATAGATTTTGGATAGTATGCAATGACGAAGCCGAAAACAACGCCAAATCTGAAGATTTTACCCTGCTTACCCCGACCCAGGAAGAAAGTATAATAGATATTATCATAAAGAACTTCGAAGGCTCATTCGGCTGGTTAAAGAAACTTAAGCTATAAAGCTGAAAGTAGAAAGTTGAAAGTAGAAAGTTGAAAGTAGAAAGTTGAAAGTAGAAAGTAGAAAGTTATAAAGTAGAAAGTATTTAATATAAAAATGTAGAATAATATATTTTAGTGGCGAGATTTTTTAATTTTATACGTTTTTAGATGAATTTTTATAATTTTTTATATTAAAAACTTTGTATAATATAAATTATTGATTTAATTTCACAACAAAAAAATTATTAATATTAAATTTTTCAAAATCCAAACAAACTAATCATTATTGCCCAATACTTTCTACTTTATACTTTATAACTTTCTACTTTTAACTAATAAATATGTCTGAACCTATAATAAAAATAAAAGATCTTGATATTACATATAATCTTGGAAAGGAAAATGAGTATAAAGCCACTCATAGCATAAATATGGATATTTATCCGGAGGAATTTATTGCTTTTTTCGGGCCGTCCGGCTGCGGCAAATCAACGGTTTTTTACAGTATATTAGGAATTTTAGAACCATCGGCCGGACAGCTCTTGGTTAAAGGTGAAAATCCGTATTCATTTTCTCCGGAAAAGATGGTAAAATTTCAGACCAAGATAATCGGCATTATTTATCAGGCGTTTTATTTAATTAATTCGTTGTCGGTTATTGATAATGTAGTATTGCCGCAAATATTCCACGGAGTAACACCGGCCCGGCGCCGGCATTGGGCTTTACAGATTCTTAAAAGGTTCGGCATGGACGAGCATGGAGAAAAATATCCAGACAATCTTTCCGGCGGACAATCGCAAAGGGTATCGGTTGCCAGATCAATGGTTAATAATCCGGATATATTATTGGCCGACGAGCCGACCGGCAATCTTGACAGCGTATCCAGCCGTCAAGTTATGGAATCTTTAAAAGAAATTAATGATGTAGACAAAAAAACAGTAATAATGATTACCCATAACGCGGCCCAGCTGTCGTATTGCCATCGGGTTTTTTATTTAAAAGACGGCAAGCTGGAAAGAATCGTGCCTAATCCGGAAAAAAAGCAGATCGCGAAAGTTGACAAGCAAAAAATTTTGGTAACCGAGATGGACCAGTTGTCAAAAATTTTTCCTTATTCTTCGCCTGTGGAATTAAAAGTTAAGAGCTTGGTTAATTATTTAACCCAGGATTTGAATTTTTACCAGCTACAAAGACTGGAAAGCTTAACGCAATTAGTGGTTGAAAGAAAAGTATCAAACGATGAATTTGCCCGCATGCTTAACAAAGAATACAATGAAGGCGGAATTGACCTTAATATGCCGGTAGCGAAGCACATGGCCGAGAGGGTGGACAAAATATTAAAACAAGCCGAAGACGCCAGAAGATACCGGCGGCGGTTTATAAGCAATAATTTTTTTTCACGGGAAAATATATTGGTTCGCCGGCTGACAAAGTATATTATTGATGAATATCGGGGAAAATTAAGCCCGGTTCAGAAAAAAAGAATGCGGGATTTGGTATATAAGCGCATTTCCGGGCTTGTTAGCCGGCGGGAATTTAAAGATATGCTGCGCTTGTCTTTTGAAAATGGCGGCGTGGGCATTGCCAAAACCTCTTCCCGAAAATTAACTCAATATTTCGAGAAGATATTAATGCAGGGCATTGAATCCAAGGGGCATGGACATTAATTAGTATAAAGTAGAAAGTAATTAGTATAAAGTA
>QMNH01000175.1 GCA_003647675.1 Candidatus Falkowiibacteriota bacterium
CTTCCTCTTTCGGTTCTAAAAGTCCCTTCTTCTATCATTATGGATAAAGAAATTAGGGATAATAATATTCCTGTCCCGTAAACAAACCAGCGCCCCAGCCTTGACCTATATCGCCACAGCCAAATGCCCAATGCCTGGCCTGCCATATAAACTACGAAAAAAAATAATAATAAAACTAATGTCAAGGCTATATTGCTCGGCAAATAGTCAAAAAGGCTTAAACCGAAAATATCGGAAAATAAATACCCGGCAAATATAAAAATAAAAAATAAAATAAAAACCAGAAATAAAAAATATGATAAAATTATTTTTATACTGTTTTTATTTGGTTTTAAAAATTCCCTAAAATTCATTTGATATAATTTATATTTATATCTTTATTAAAAAGGTATATTTACTATTTTCTAATTTTTAATAGCTAGTACATCTATTTTTCTCATCAAGAGACACTCTAATAAAATTACTCCCAATACAGTAAGCATAATTATCGTCTTGCGCGGACGTTCATGTCGAAGCAAACTCATTATTTTTCCCATAAAAAATCTATTCCAGTGGGAAAGGGAAAACCGGAAAATAATAATTATATTCTTTTACCCTTTCTTTATTTAATTAACTGCTTCTACAATTAATAAATAATTAACCCTAGAGGTTGCTCCCATAAGCTGGAAGGTTGGTTTTACGTTCGGAAACACAGCAATAACTTTTCCATTAAGACCATTTAGAAAATTCTCTAACTTTTCCTGCATATTGTTTTTATTGACTTCTAAGCGATGAACTTTGTACTTCATATTTTTATTTTAAATAATAATTTCTCCTTGTTTTTTTATAAATTTTGCTTATCCAGCAAGTAAAAGAAAACCGGAAATACTTAATTTAATAATTTATTTTTTAGTTTTAAAATTATCCCCAATTTTCCATACCCCCTTCTCCCGAAACGCCGGAATATTCTGGCGTCGGGCAGAATTAAGAAACGCCGGCGCGGATAGCTTATATGATCTTATGTAGTCGGCTAAAGTAACAATCTTTTCTCCCCGTAAATACGCAATCCGCCTATGCATAGCTTCGGTCAAGGCTAGGGCCAATATCTTTTCCATGGTCTTAGTGTTCTTTTTATCTCGGTAATCGCTAAAAGCGCGGTAATATTCCTTTTTTTCCTTATCACGGATTATTACCCTAGGAAGGCCAACGCCAAGAAGCTGGAAATTTATAAGTACGCGGCCAATCCTCCCGTTCCCGTCGCAGAATGGATGGGTCGACTCGAAATCAAGGTGGAATTTAGCGATCTTTTCAAGAAAATATGAATCTAAATCGCTCTTGTATTTAAAAAATATCGACTCAATCATTCGCTCCACCTGCTCCGGCGCCGGTGCAATATATGAACCTACCCGGACATATTCTCCCTTCTTCCGGAAACGGCCGGCAATTTTGTCGTCTATGCCGCCGATTAGCATCTGGTGAAGAAGTAAGATTAATTCCTTTGACAACTCAGCTTCTTTTGACTTTTCTCTCGTATAATTTATTACCCTGGCTAAATTCTTTGCCTCAAAAACCTCGCGCAGAGAAACATCGCGCGAAAGCTCCATCTCTAAAAGTATTTTTTCGGTTTCTTTCAGGGTTAAAGTAGAATTTTCAATGGCGTTAGAATTAAAAACATTTTCCGGAATTTCAGCCTCATCAATTATTAAAAGTAACGAATCTTTGCCGGGGAGTAATTTATCGTATTCAAGCTTTAATACCTGTATTTTCTTTTTTATTGGATTAGTTAATGCCATGTATTAATTATATATTATTCACGCTTTTTTGTCAATATTTATTGAATTTTGTTATAAAATAGGTTTAATTCACTGTTTTTTACTATTTCTTTAACAAACGCACAATTAAATCAATCATCTTCTCTTTATCTCGCGGTTTACTCTCGGCCACTAATAAAGTAATTGTTGTAAGGGCTACCGGGCTTAACTTTCTTATATCCAGGAGTCTGACTTTTTTTAGGAACCAGACAAAAGAATAAGCACCGCTTCGTTTGTTACCGTCAATAAACGGATGATTTTTCACTATAAAATAAAGTAAATGCGCGGCTTTTTCTTCCAGACTCGGATATAAGTCTTTGCCGGAAAAACCCTGCATCACATTACCGACAATTCCGGTTAAGCTATCCGACTGCCTTTCTTTCGCAAACAGATCGGTTGCCTCTTTCTTTTTAATAAGTTCAATTTTAAAATGCGCAATCGCCCGGTATAACTCCTCAGCGGTTAACTTAACTTTACGCTTGGTTACCTTCTTTATTTTCAACTCGTCCTTATCGTAAGCGTCCAGAGACAACCAGGTATCGGCAAAAGTCTTAACCAGTTCTAATATACTTTTATTATCCAAATTTTTATCCGCCGGCAGTAGGCTTTTTATATCATCAACGGTTCTTAGGAATTTATCGTAATTATTGGCAATCTCTTTTTTGTTCACAACATAACCGGCAGTTAAATAATCTTTCAAAATATTAGTGGCCCAAATCCGGAATATTGTTGCTTGTTTTGAATTTACCCTATATCCGACAGAAATAATCATATCCAAATTATAATATTCAACTATACGTTCAATTGACCTTCCTCCTTCTATTTGAACTGTTGCATTTTTTGCAACAGTTCGTTTTGGGTCTAGCTCTTTTTCTTTAAAAATTTTGCTAATATGGCGCGAAATTACTGATTTATCACGATTAAAAAGCTGAGCAATTTGATTTAAGTTAGCCCAAATAGATTCCTTTTCCAGCCGAACATCCACGGCTTTCCGGCCGCTTTTGTTCTTATAAATAATAATTTCTCCTTGTTTTTTCATAAATTATTTTATTCCAGCGAGA
>QMNH01000176.1 GCA_003647675.1 Candidatus Falkowiibacteriota bacterium
GTAAAATTGTAAAAATTAAAATGTAATATTTTTTTGTATTTATTGCAATTGCCGGTAAATTTGTGTTATAATTAAATTGTTATGCCGATAAATATAACATTTTTTTTTAATTCTAAAAGAATAAATAAAATTATTTTTTTCAAAAAAACATTTTTTATTTTATTATTGTTTTTTGCGTTTTCATTTTTAGCTTTTTCTGCAGATGCCAGAATTAATAATACTGATGAAATTTTAGTAAAATATAATAATGGAAAAATTAAGACAGTAGAGGCTGTCGGAAGCAAAATCAGCGATTGCTTGAATGAGTATAATAATAAAGCGGAAGTAGAATATACCGAGCCTAATTATTTATATAGAGCCGCTGTTATTCCGTCAGACACTTATTATAAAAACCAGTGGTATTTGGATAAAATTGAGGCGCCGCAAGCCTGGGATATTGCCAGGGAAAGCCCGGAGATTATTATAGCCGTTATAGATTCAGGAGTCCAAATTAACCATCCTGATTTGGCGGGAAATATATGGCAAAATAGCAAAGAAATCGCCGGCAACAGTATGGATGATGATAAAAACGGATTTATTGACGATATAAACGGCTGGGATTTTGTAAATAATACTTCTGATCCCGGCCCGAAATTTTCCCCAGGCTTTACGCAGGACGGAATTTTGCACGGCACTATAGTCGCTGGCGTGGCTGCCGGATACGGCAATAACGGCATTGGAATATCGGGCGTGGCCTGGCAGGCAAAAATAATGCCTTTAAAAGTTTTGGATGATAAGGGAGAGGGAAACACGCTTAATGTTATAAAAGCGATTGATTACGCTATTTTAAATAAAGCCGATATTATTAATTTAAGCTTTGTCGGCGAGGGGTTTAGCAGAAGTCTGGAAGACGCTATTAGGCGCGCTTATATCGCGGGGATTATAATTATTGCCGCCGCCGGCAATGACCAGGGGGACGGCGAAGGAAATGATATGGATAAAATTCCGATGTATCCGGCCTGCCACGACGGCAATCCCGGCGAAAATATGGTTATTGGAGTGGCCGCGTCTGATCCGCTTGATCAAAAAGCAATATTTTCCAGCTATGGGTTTAATTGTGTTGACATAGTTGCTCCCGGTCAAAGTATTTTTAGCACTTCGGTTTATTCGCCGGTGAATAATACGGACGATATTTCTTTTTCCAAATATTACGAAGGTTATTGGTCCGGCACTTCAATGGCTGCGCCGATCGTCAGTGGCGCGGTCGCTTTGATTGAAACTATTAATCCCAGATTAAGCCAATCCGAAATTATTAATGTTCTATTTAATAATACTGACGATATAAATAGATTAAACCCGGATTATTTGGGGAGATTGGGAGCGGGCAGAATAAATGTCTACAAATCCGTAAAAGCCGCCAAAATAATTTTAGACAAATTCACGACAAAATTAATTGTTGCCCCTTATAAAGATTTTATGCCAAATGTAAATTTAACCGGCCAAGATGGTATTATTGATCAGTCTTACCTGGTTTACGACAAAAATTTCAGGGGAGGCGTTAACGTGGCCGCGGGCGATATTGACGGAGACGGCATAGACGAAATCGTTACCGGCGCCGGTTTTACCGGGGGTCCGCAAGTTAGAATTTTTGGATATAAAGGAAACGTAAAACAGCAATTTTTTGCTTATGATAATAATTTTCGGGGAGGAGTTAAGGTTGGGATAGCGAATTATAGCCGGGGCGCTAAAGGCAAAGGATACGCTATTATTACCGCGCCAGGCAAAGGCGAAGAACCCTTAATAAAAATTTTTAATTATAAAACTGAAAAAATAAGCAGTTTTTACGCGTACGACAAAAAATTCAAGGAAGGCGTAAATATTGCCGCCGGAGATGTTGATAATGACGGATTAGATGAAATTATAACGGGCGCAGGTCCGGGAGGTGCTTCACATGTTAGGATTTTTAACAACAAAAATACTTTAATGGATTCTTTTTATGCTTTTCCCATAGACTATAAAGGAGGAGTAAATGTGGCAGCAATTAATTATTAAATAAATAAATTTATGGCTAAAAATGTTATATTTGATAAAAAAAATGTTTTAGTTACCGGCGGAGCCGGGTTTATCGGTTCCCATCTTTGCGATGAGCTTATAAAAAAGTACAAAGTGATATGCCTGGATAATTTTTCAACCGGAGAGGAGAAAAATATCGATCATCTTTTGTCTGAACCGGATTTTGAATTTGTTAAACATGATATTACCAAGCCGATTGATTTGGAGAAATTGCCGGAATTGCAAAAATTTAAAATAGAATTCCAGGGAATTCAGGAAATTTATCATTTGGCATGTCCAATGTCGCCGAAAGATTTTTTAAAAAATAAAATTGCCAATATTATGGCAAATTCTTATGGAATGATAAACGCGCTTGATTTGGCAAAAAAATACGGTGCAAAATTTTTACATTTTTCTTCCTCGGTGGTTTACGGGTATCAGAAAAAAATAAATGAAAAAGTTAAAGAAGAGGATGTCGGATTAGTCGATAATATGTCCCAGAGAAGCTCTTACGATGAGGGTAAGCGGTTTGCCGAAACAATAGTTAAAAATTATAAAGATGAATATAAAATTGACGCAAAAATTATGCGATTATTCAGGGTTTACGGGCCACGGATGAAATTTAAAGACAATCAGATGATTCCGGATCTTATAAGCAGCGCGCTGGATAATAAGCCGCTGGAAATATACGGTGATAAAGATTTTTCTTCATCTTTTTGTTATGTTAACGATTGTGTTGATGCTGCGATTAAATTAATGGATGCGGACGTTTTCGGACCTTTAAATATTGGTTCTGATGTAGAAATAAATTTAAC
>QMNH01000177.1 GCA_003647675.1 Candidatus Falkowiibacteriota bacterium
TAAAAAAGCCGCGTTAATACGCGGCTTTTTGCTATGTTTTTTCTAGTTTTTAAAAATTACCGTTATTCCATCTTGAGATGTCTTTTTATTCTTTTAATAATACTGTCCGGATCCCATTCGGCTTTAATAATAAAATCCTGGGCGCCGTTTTTCATGCAAAATTCTATATCCTGCGGATTTGAATAGTTGGAAAGCATTAAAATGGGAACATTTTTTAAGGTTATATATAAGGTTTCATCTTTCGCAATATCTTTAAGAACATCAAAACCGTCTTTTTTTGGCATATTGATATCAAGCAAAATTATATCTATAGCTTCTTCTTTGGCTTTTTTAATGACTTCTTCGCCATTAAAAGCCTGAATAACACGAAACCCGCCTTTTTCAAAGGCAATTTTATACATTTCCGACACTTCCATATCGTCTTCTCCTAATAAAATTATTTTTTGACCCATACATTTTGTTATTCGCTTCGCAAAACCCGCCATTTGCATGTGCCCCATTCTCAGTAGGGCTCCCCAAGGGGGATAACTGCGGGCTTGCCCGCCGAAGCCTTGGCGTAGGCGGGATATACGAATACAAATATTAAATTTTTCTATTTTATATTAATTTTTAAGCATATTATCTAATTGATTTATATCCTCCCAATACTCCCCTTTTTGATAATACAATCTGCCATAACTGATTTTTACGGGAACGAAAACCGCCGGCACTAGACAATAAGTAATACTTCCACGTCCGATAAAACTTTTTGTCGTACTTACCCCCTTCCAGCTCTGGCCAAATTTTTTTAAAATTAGCAAACCAAGCCATCAAAGTTTTATAGTAATCGACGCTAAAATTATGCCAATCTTCCATCACAAACAAATTTTCAATAGATTCGGCTATCTGCCTTATTGACGGGAGCATTGAGTTTGGGAAAATATATCTAGCTATCCAGGGATCAATTGTTTTTACCGATTTATTGCCGCCAATGGTATGAAGCAAAAAAAGGCCATCATCCTTAAGCGACTTTTCCGCTATTTCCATAAACTGCCGATAATTTTTATAACCCACGTGCTCAAACATGCCTAACGATACTATCCTGTCGTATTTACCGGATATATCCCTGTAATCCTGTAATTTTATTTCCACGTCCAAGCCCGCGCACAACTTCTTGCCAAGTTCAACCTGCTCCCGAGAAACAGTTGTACCGACTACTTTTACGCCATATTTCGAAGCCGCGTACTTGCAAAAACTGCCCCAACCGCATCCGATATCTAATATTTTCATGCCTGGCTTTAAATATAACTTTTTGCAAACCAAATCCAATTTATCTGCCTGCGCTTGATCTAGGTTATCAGCTTCTTTCCAGTAACCGCTTGAATATACCATTCTTCTGCCCAGCATTTTTTCGTATAGTTTG
The DNA here is from genome assembly GCA_003647675.1 of Candidatus Falkowiibacteriota bacterium. GTDB lineage: Bacteria > Patescibacteriota > Patescibacteriia > Patescibacteriales > UBA12075 > B7-G4. The sequence goes on from QMNH01000177.1 coordinate 1,403, forward strand.
TTGCTAACATCATAATGATACTCGCCTATTTTAAAAGCTTTTGACTTAGACCCTAAATTAAATATTATTGCTTTAAAAATATGAAAAAACAAAAATTTTGTTTTTACTTTTTTATCCAGCTCATGCCTTAAAAGATGATAAAAAAATTCATCCAATTTTTCCGCTTCCCACCAGCCGTCGACATATGATTCGCCCAAACCCAAAGAACCTTGAGACAAAACCCGTTTATAAAAATTATCATTTTTTACTTTTATATCTGCCAGCGAATCACCGTTAATTGTAATGCCGGAATTATGAAGTAAATTCTCCACTATTTGTTTTTCTTTAGGCATATTTTATTCTTTATTTTCATTATTCGCATCCCAAACCCGCCTTACACTCTTCTATATCAGGCGCGTTATCGCACATAGCGCACATTGATTTTTTCATTTCATCCATATCAAATCCCTCCGGTCCTTCCGGCAAAATCGGTAAATCGCCTTCTTCTATTTCTCGGTTAGGCAATTCTTCATCCATTTCTCCGAACATATTGCCTGCCCGATTCATCATCTCGGACATATCCATAAAATCAACATCACTCGGCAATTCAAATTTTGATTTGTCCACTTTCCATTTCGAACATTTATAGCTAAAATCTTTTTGCCATTCTTGCTCACTGGCTTCATTGAAATCCTCACCAAATTCTTTTAATTCCTCTTCGGCCTGAGTAATATCTATTTTAAATCCCTTGTTTGGATTTTCTGAAGTCCAAAAGTATGCCAATCTATCTTCAACAATGGTATGTATTTCCGTCACCTTTCCCTCTCCATTCCCCTCGGCATCTTGTCTGGCTTTTTTGTCAGCGACGTATATAATTCCGGAAAAACTGTCCCCACTTTCGGTTTCGCCCGAATAAGTGCACTTAACCGGCTTGCCTTTTGATATTAAATCCTGCATTGAACCTTGAAAATCCTCAATCTCTTCCTGCGCTTCTTTCTGGCCTCCTTGTTGAGCAGCGTCATTAGCGCCTAAATCAGTTTTTTCTTTATTAAACAAACTGCAGCCGGTTAATGCTATCGATAACGAAACAACTAAAATTAAATAAAAAATAGTTTTCTTTGTCATAATTTTTTTTAATTAATAATTTACAGTATTTATTTTATTTTCTCATTTAAATAATATTTTGTCAAAAATAAAAACCCCGCTGTAAATTATGTGGGGGGGGAAATTTATTTTTTCCGAATGCCCTTATGAATATAAAAAAGCCGCGCCGTTCTTAAGCGGCGCAGCCTGTTCTTTTGATAATATTATAATAGTCCTTTTTCTTTTCTGGTTTTAGTTTTCTGGGATAAAAATTCTTTTCGCAACCTCACGCTTAACGGGGTAATTTCCAAAAATTCATCTTCTTTCATAATTTCCAAACCTCTTTCCAGGGTAATTTCCAGCGGCGGAGTCAAAATTA
>QMNH01000178.1 GCA_003647675.1 Candidatus Falkowiibacteriota bacterium
AGGACAAAATACATATATACTATATTCTAACGCCGGTACCCCAGCCTGGGGCATAGCTACTAGTACCCTGGGTCTACTCGGATTGGATACTACCCTGGACGATTTGTTTAATGTAAGTACCGGCGATAAAGCTACCGACGATCTATTAATTTGGGACGGTGCTAATTGGTCCACTATTGCTACTAATACACTGGAGATTGCCTTAAATGATACTACCGGCACATTAGAAGTAGGGCGGGGCGGTACCGGTACTACTACATTTGAACAATATTCTTTACTATATGCTTCAGCTAAAGATACGATTTCCGAGATTAGGGCCGGCGGTGCTGGTTTAGTGCTAAAGATGGTAGGCGGTATACCAACTTGGTCAACCGACGTAACATCCAGCGGTGCCAGCGGTATTTGGGCTACCTCATCCAATAGTTTGTTTATTTCTCCGTCAGACCCCAATTACATAGTCGTAATCGGTGCTAGCGCCACCACTTCAGTTGGTAATATTTTAGAAGTAGACGGAAACGCGCAATTCAATAATACTATTGCCGCCCAATCTTTGACCCTAACCAATGATTTAGCCCTGACTCATGGCGGTACTGGTGCGTCTCTTTTCGATCCGGGCGCTGACAGGCTTATGTATTGGAATGACAACGGTTCCACGGTTGGCTGGATCGGAACCAGTAGCCTGGAAATAGCTTTGTCCGACACTACCGGCACTTTGAGCGTAAACAGAGGCGGCACCGGATTTACCAGTATAACCAGCCAATCAATAGTATATGCTTCAAGTAATAATACTTTAAGCGAGCTGGCCGTGGGCAACGAAGGTGAAGTGCTGGCCGTGGTTGGGGGCAATTTAGCTTGGGCGACAACTTCAGCGCCGAGCGCACACGCGATTTTATCTGTTTCCCATTCGGACGTTGAAGCTACCAGCACCTTGGTTCGAGGTGATTTATTATATGTCGGCGCTAGTTCGAAATGGAACCGTTTAGGATTGGGGCCGAGTGGCTATATATTATATTCAGACGGTACAGATGTTAGCTGGTCTACTACTACTGCCATAACTACTTTGGGCACGATTATTACCGGTACTTGGCAGGCAGATACGATAGATATTGCTTACGGCGGTACTGGAGCTGAAACTGCTACCGGTGCTAGAGAAAATTTAGATTTGGATGAAATTTATGATTTTGCCATAAATTCAGTAGGCGCAACCGGATATATCTGGCAGTCGGACGGCGACGGACGGGGGCAGTGGGTCGCGACTAGCGCTCTTGGCTTTATAAACGGCACCGACACAGTGCTTATCGGCACTACTACGTCAACACATAACGGGGAGTTTTCCACCTCAACTTTAAGAGGCTATCAGGCGGCAAATGATATTTGCGCCGCGGAATTTGCGGGTAGTTTTTTCTGCCGCACTTACGATATTTTAGTCAGCATTAAAAAATTGGATATATCAAATTGGGGAGGCAGCGCCTGGATAGCGGAGGGTCCGCCCGGCTATACCTCTAATTCAAACGACTGCAACGGCTGGACCGCTTCTTCATCTATTATGATGGGTGCTTTTTGGGCTTTTGATTCCAGCGGCGGCGGTGCCGGCTGGCTGACAAATTGTTCCGGCGAGAAGCCGATAGCCTGCTGTAAAAAACAATAAATTATTTTTTTATATAATGAAAAGCCAATTACGAAAATTGAATTTAAAGAAATTAATACCGTTGATAGTGGTTGGTGTTTTTGTTTTTTCATTCGGCTATGCTTTAGCGGCTGATTACTGGGTCAGTAATCCGGACAATTGTCCTGCTACCGACGTGGTTAATTTTCCCGGGCAAAATTGCGATACGGAAATGATTTGCGGTGATTTAGGCGGAATAGCCCAATGTTATGATACTTCAATTCTAAATCCGCCTTTGGCTCCTTCATCGGTAAGCCAAGACTGGTCATCCAGTTATGATGGCGGTTATATTTTTAATTGCTATGATACAGATTCGGCACCGGACCCGTATTGTGACAATGACGGCGGTTGGTGGTGCGATAGTAATAGCGCCTGTTATGATATTGGCCGTGATACCACTTGTATTGGTGGCGAAGCAGCTTCTTCTACCTGTTCCACTTGTCGTACCGGCTATGTATATTGCGACGGTTCATATGTAGACGTTGACGGTTGTGAAATTAGGTATGATTATGATAATTGTGACGAATTAGCTACCGGTACTAATGAAAACAATAATGTTAATAGCGGCTGCCAATGTGTTTGTGATGCCGGGTATCTGGATTGCGATAATGACGATACGGATAGCAATACGGGTACCGGTAATTGTGAGGTTGAAAATGGCGGAGCTTGCATGGTCGGAATTTTACCCGGTACATATAACGGTTGTAGTTGCGAGGTTGATAAGAGCTATTTTGAAACCGGAACGGAAACTTCTTATTCTTCGTCCGACCCGTTGTTATGGGGCGCTCAATACGGGAGCGGACCATTAATGCAGCTTTTAAATTATAATGCTTCAACAACCGGCGGCATGTTTTATATCGATAATGACGGTAAGGTCGGTATTGGGACTAGCGCGCCTAGCGCCATGCTTACGGTTGGAATAGACAGTGGATTCCAGTTTTTGGTAAATTCAACCGGAGTAGTAACCGACGGAACTTGGCATGGCGATACAATCGGCTTGAATTACGGCGGCACCGGCGCTTCTCTTTCTGATCCTAACGCGAATAAGCTTATGTATTGGAATGACACGGCTTCTTCTGTTGACTGGATAGCTACTAACACTCTTAATATAGCTCTGTCCGATACTACCGGCACCCTGCAAGTATCTCGTGGCGGCACTGGCGCTACTACCCT
>QMNH01000179.1 GCA_003647675.1 Candidatus Falkowiibacteriota bacterium
ATTGAACCCGTCTGTCTACCTTGGCAAGGTAGTGTAATAGCCACTATACCATACCCGCATTTTAATTTATAATTTTAAATTTATAATTTATAATTTTTTACCAAAATAATTGTTTTTGCGCGGCTTGCTTGTTCACTTTAACTTCAATGACACAAAAATAAAAATAACCCTACATCAGTAAAATTTTACAACAATTTAATCATCGTTTATAAATAAAAAAGCTAAGATGATATTAGCTCTTAACTGATAATATTATAAGTTAATTTTTTCATTTTGGCAAGCCTAATATAAAAAAATAAAATAGTTGACAAAATTATAAAAATATTTTATACTAAAAAACGAAATTGTTTAAAATAAGCAAATTTTTATGCCGACGCTGGCCTACAATAAAAGAGCAAATTTTGATTATGAAATAACCGGTAAATTTGAAGCTGGTTTAGTTTTGTTTGGGCATGAAGTTAAATCTATAAAAACCGGGCATGTAAGCCTAAAAGGGTCTTACGTTACTATAAAGAAAGGAAAGAAAGCCCTACCGGAACTATACTTAATCAACGCTCATGTTCCTTTATATAAAAAAGCCAGCGCAATCAAGGACCATAACCCGACCCGGCCACGCAAGCTATTGGTTCATAAAAATCAGATTAAACAGCTAATCGGCAAGAAAAAAGAGGCTGGCTTGACATTGGTGCCGATTAAAATATATACTAAGCATAGTTTAATTAAGCTTGAATTCGGCATTGGCCGAGGCAAAAAGAAGTATGACAAAAGGGAAGCAATAAAGAAGAGAGAGATTAAAAAAAATTTCAGAACCGTTCTTAAATCAAAAATTATAAATTATAAATTATAAATTTTTAGGGGGATGCAGGGCATCGATAATAATTTTTTCTAAGAATATTCGAAACGTGTGTTTCAGTTGCCACGTAAATCACGCTGAAATAAAATAAGTGCTAAAAATGTACTAGTCAAAGCAAAAGCTGCTTTCAGCATGCCAAGCTTTGCACCTGTTGCCGCTTAAAAAAGCGCGCAGCCATCCACGACAGTAACACCTAATAGCTGTTTCGGGTGTCATCTAAATTAGGTTAGACGCGGGGAAAGTTCTCGACCTTGTGTTCGAAACCCAGAGAGCTAGTTATTACTGATTTTGCTTGGTTTTTACGGTAATAATGAAATATCAAACCAAACTACTTTCGTAAATATATTTTTGGATCATTATTAGACGCGAGTTCAACTCTCGCCATCTCCACTTGTAATTTATTATTTATTATTTTAAATTTATTATTTTAAATTTATGAACAAGGAGGAGTTAAAAGCCCGCACTAAAAAATTTGCATTGCGGGTTATTAATTTAACTAATGCTTTGCCAAATACCAAGGCAGGAAACGTTATAAGTTCCCAACTATTACGCTCTGGAACTTCTGTGGGAGCGAATTATCGCGCGGTTTGCTTAAGTAAATCAAAAGCTGATTTTATCTCTAAGCTAGGTATTGTTGTCGAAGAAGCGGACGAAAGTGCTTTTTGGATGGAATTAATAATAGAAAGCAAGCTAATACCAGAATTTTTAATAAACAATCTTCTTAACGAAACTTACGAAATAGTAGCTATAATGGTATCCTCCAGAAAGTCAGCAATGAAAAATAAATAAATAATAAATATAAAATAATAAATAGTAAATTGTATCGCCCAGGTGGCGGAATTGGTAGACGCGAGGGACTTAAAATCCCTTGACAGCGATGTCGTGAGAGTTCGATTCTCTCCCTGGGCACAAATGAGTTAAAAGTATAAAGTTAAAAGTTAAAAGTTTCCAAATATAAAAAAGCCTTGCTCGTATTTTGAGTGTCGGATAAATAACCAAGATTTCATACGCAGATAGGTTTGCCTTGTAAAAACTTTAGCGTAGGAGAGCCCTGGGAACAAAAAAACGTAGAGGCGCGAATATTCGCGTCTCTACGTTTTTTTATTATATTATTTCCAGATCCCTAATAATTCTTCATTTATTTTTTCCATATCTTTCTTTTCCAGACCTCGCTTGCCGTCTTCGATCTTTTTATTTTTTTCGATTCTTAATTTTACTGCAAAATCCGTTGCTCTTTCCAGCTTTACCCTCTTTGAGCCGATATCTTCTATTATTTTTTCTGTTCTTTTTATTATCTCTCTATCGTCGGTAATAACGGTTACCTCGTCACCCGATGAACTAAATTTTGAATAACCAGGACTTAGTTCTTTTTCTAAAATCTCAACTATCTTATCGTCAGCGCCATTATAATATTTATCTTTAGGCGTATAAACCAGGGTTATGTTGCCGTCTGTTATTTTATCCCCCATCGGGTCGCTTGAATCAAAGACTAATATAACCAAGCTTTTCTTTTTTTTAAAATATTCCTTTATCAAATCACGCAGCTTTTTATCAAAATTTTTCTCCTCCAACATCTTTAATTTGCCGGCCAAATTATTCGCGTCAATTATATATAACATAATCTGATTAGTTATTATTTGCTATAACTTACTATCTATTCACTGTTTACTATTTACTATTTACTTTCCTCTATATTCCACTCCCTAAGCTTATCAATGGTTTTACGGCTGGTTAAAATATTTAGCACATAATTTTTATAATCTTCCGAATCTGTTTTTTCCAAAAATTCCTTGGCTTCTTTTGTGTTCATGCTCTCATAATGCTTCCTCATTGAACCAATATAATTATTCAATTCTTCGGAACTTACATTAATCTTTTCAGTCTCTGTTATTTTCCGAATTAACAAAGATACTTTTACCCTCTTTACGGCTTCCGGAAGTAAATCTAAGATTAATTGATCCCGG
>QMNH01000180.1 GCA_003647675.1 Candidatus Falkowiibacteriota bacterium
AAAAAAAGTCATAGAAATATTAACCGGTAAGGAGCCGGCCAGTCAGGAAACCAGCGCGCCGACCAACGAATTATTGCTTATCAGGGTGTGTTCGCCGGTTGATATTATGGTTATTTCCCCCAGCGGCCAAAGACTGGGCAAAGATTTTGCGGGCGCGGGCGAGCATAGCGAAATCGCGGGCGGATTTTATTCCGGTTTTGACACGGAAATGGAATTTATAACCATACCCAATCCGGAAGACGGAGGTTACACTATTAGCCTGCAAGGAATGGAGGACGGTCTTTATAGAGTCGGGGTTGATCTGCTGGCCGATGATTTACCGGACACACAAGAGCTTTTGATTCCGGGCATCTCAAGTGAGGACAAAGTAGAAAATTTTACTTTTAATATTATTGAAGAATGTCAGGAACAGCCGGAATTAATAAAAGAAATTAGCTTTAGCGGTTTAATTCTGGATTTGGAAGCATTAAATAGCGCGGGCGAAATATTAAAAAAACAAGCCTATAATTCGTTAGGCGCCCGGTTAGCTGGTTTGGAAAAAAGATATGAAAAAATGAGCGAAAAGAAGTCTGGCTGGCAGATGGAAATTCAGAAAAAAAGAATTATATCAAATTTAAAATTAATAAAAACCCAATTAAAGACATTTAAAGATAAAAATTGGATTAGCACGGACGCGTTTAATATTTTAATTTATGATATAGACAGCTTGATTAAGCAATTATAATTTTTATTATAATAAGGGAAAGGTCCGGGAGAGCTCTTGATTCTTATTTAGATGACAGAGCTCTTCTGGTTTTCTAATCCATTGTCATTCTGAACGAAGCGTAGCGGAGTGAAGAATCCCGAGGGTAAGAAGTGTAAGCCTCGGGATCCTTCGCTTCGCTCAGGATGACAATATACTACAGGGCTCTTTTGATTCCTTTTTCTTTGGGATCCTTCGCTTCGCTCAGGACGACAATATAAAAAACCGGCAAATTAATTGCCGGACAATGTTAATAATAAAATTATAAATTTAAAATTATAAATTATAAATTGTTAAACTCCGCCCCCTCCAAGAACCGTGGCAATCGTTTTTAAAATAATAGAAGCGTCAAGATAAAGCGAGCGGTTTTTTATATAAAAGAGATCATATTGCAGTTTTTTTAATGTATCTTCGCGGGAAGGCGAGTGGTACTCGCCGGAAACCTGATCCCAGCCGGTCAACCCGGGTTTAACCAGCATGCGTTCGCGGTAAAAAGGAAGATGGGCTTCGAGTTCCCTTACTAATTCCGGACGCTCCGGGCGCGGCCCGACAAAGCTCATAGACCCGGTTAAAATGTTAAGTATCTGCGGAATTTCATCAATCCTGGTTTTACGTATTATCCTGCCGAATTTTGTTATGCGCTTATCATCTTCTTTCGTTGGTGAACGGTCATTCTCGGTTTCGGTCATAGATCTGAATTTTATTAAAGTAAATATTTTATTATTTCGGCCCAAGCGTGTTTGCTTAATAAATACCGGGCCCGGACTTTCTATTTTAATGATAATGCCGATAATCGGCCAGAAAACCGCGCTTAAAAGCAGAATAGATAAAGCCAGGATAAAATCATAAGTTCTTTTGAAAGCGTCAAATACTGTTTTTCTGCCCTCGCTTAAATTTTCCAAAAACCACATTTTGCTGATGGCGTCTATCGGTACTTTACCAGTGACAGTTTCATAAAAATTCGGCAAGTTTATAAAATTAATTTTTAACGGCAGGCATTTAAATAAAGATGAGCGCAGTTCGCTGGAATGGTGCGGATCCGAAGCCAGCACCATGGTTGATATTTTTTTATTTAAGATAATTTCTTTTAAATTGCCGGTATTATTGGTGGTTTCAACCTCGCTTACGCCATCGGTATTCCCCGCGTTAACGATTAAGGACACCTTGTATCCCAGATGCGGCTTGGCCTGCAAAGCTTTTATTAGCTCCATTACCTTGCCGTTATAGCCGATAAAAGCCAGATTGTCTTTGGCCAGATAGGAGTGCAGTAAAGCGTTAAATAGGCGCCGCCATAGCATAAAAAGAATTGTAAAAACAAAAATATATATAACCAGGTTTGTTTTTGGGGCGATATTAATATGGGGATTAATATAGAAGAATACCGCGGTTAAAAGTCCGGCGATACCGGCCGAGCGCAGGGTTAAATTAAAAAATTTTGAATTATTAACGGCGATATGGAGATTATATAAGTCAGAAATATAAAAGATTAATACCCAGGCGATAAAAGCCAGCGAAAAAGGCCAGAAATGCAATGCCCATGTTCCCCGGGCCGGCAGCGCTAAGTAGCGGATAAGCAAAGTTAAATAAAGCGCCAGATATAAAACTAGGATATCGCCGATAAGCAAAAAGATTTTTTTGTATTTATAATTCATGCCGATACTATAACAGAATTATAAATATAATTCAAGCAAAATCCAATCAAGACCTTAAAGGTCTTTGAAGAACCATAGAAGTTTTAATTTAATATTCGCATGTCCCGCGTTCGTAGTGGCGGGTTCGCGAAGCGAATAACATAAGTTTGCCAACCTAAAAACACAATGTTATAATAAATATATGAAAAAAGGCAGTTATAAATTTAATTGGCCCCTGGTCGGCAATACGCAAATAACCGAATATTTAGAGAAAAGCATAATTAATAATGAAGTAGCCGGGGCTTATATATTTACCGGGCCTGATAATCTGGGCAAGACCACGGCCGCGAATTTTTTTGTCCAATGTTTATTATGTGAAAACAAGGAAGCCGGCAGTGGTA
>QMNH01000181.1 GCA_003647675.1 Candidatus Falkowiibacteriota bacterium
CTTTTTTTCGGGGACAGGATGTTGGACAGGCACGTGGGGGAAAAAATAAAACAACAAGGAATAGATTATTTATTTAATAAACTAGCCAGCACAACGGAGGGTAATTTTTTCGCCGGCCATGATGTTGTCAGCGTTAATTTAGAAGGAGCTGTAACAAGCGAGGGCGGGCATTACGCGCCGCAAATGTCTTATGATTTTGCTTTTCATCCCGATTTAATTTTAGAAGCAAAAAATTACGGTTTTAATTTTTTTTCTTTGGCTAACAACCATTTTGCCGACCAGGGGGAGCGTGGTATAATTGAAACTAGGAAAAATCTTGATGATTTAGGGGTAAATTATACAGGTTGTCAGGACGGCATAGCCGGGGAATGCAGCAGTAAAATTATAGAAATAAATAATAAAAAAATCGGCATGGCCTCCTTTAGTATGGTTTATTCCAGGCTTGACGATGAAAAAATTAGCAGTATTATTAGTAATTTAGCCAGCTCAAGCGATTTAGTAATAGTAAATATTCACTGGGGCAAAGAATACGAACATAATTATAATACAGTACAACAACAAACAGCTTACGAACTGATAGATTCGGGCGCAGACATTATAATAGGACATCACCCGCACGTGGTTCAGGGAATAGAAATATATAACAATAAATTCATATTTTATTCTTTGGGTAATTTCGTTTTTGACCAATATTTTTCTTCCGATACCCAGGAAGGACTGGCTGTTGGAATTTTATTAAAAGAAGCTAGTCTTACTTGCGAATTATTCCCTCTTAAATCGCGTTTAAGCCAGACAGAACTGATGAACAAGGAGGAAATAAAAGAATTTTTTAATAAAATTATTCGATGGTCAGAGTTAATGGACGAATATAAAGAGCAAATTTTAAATGGTCAAATAATTTTGAATAATTAGTAAATTTAAAAATTAAGAAAATAAATATATCAGCGTTAAATCAGCGTAGTAATCAGCGAAAAATCAGCGTTATAAATGTTAATACTCGAAATAACAAAATTTTATCGCGCAAGACTTAAATTATTTATTTTTACGTTTTAATTTTTATGCCGAAAAATTTTTTTAAAGCAATCGGGGTAATGGTAGGTTATATTATTGGTGTTGGCATGTTCGGCCTTCCCTATTTAATCTCTGAATCAGGGCTGTTTATTTTTTTTATATTGATTGTCGGTCTGGGGCTAACGCAGTATTTTGTCCATTTAATATACGCGAATGTTATTTTAGTTACCGAGAATTACCACCGTTTGCCCGGATATGCCGGAAAATATTTAGGAAAAAACAGTAAAAGAATCGCGGTCGTGGCAAAACTTATCGGTAATTACGGAGCCTTGTTGGCTTATATTATTATAACCGGAATTTTTTTAAACGAGCTATTGTCGCCTTTTTTCGGAGGCAGTGAATTTCTATACGCTACGCTGTTATTTGCCCTTGAAGCGGCCGTAGTTTTTTTTGGAATCGGCATGCTGGCTAGGGCCGAGCTAATAATGAGCTGTTTATTGCTTTTAATGGTCGGTTTGATTTCAATTAAAGGCTGGGGGGATATCAGCGCGGCTAACTATTCGCTGGTGGATTGGCATAAAATGTTATTGCCTTACGGAGCCGTGCTTTTTGCGATTGACGGAAACGGATCATTGCCAATCGTTTCAAAATTATTAAAACGCGATAAAAAAAGGATAAAACAAGTAATAAGGATCGGCACGTTAATACCGGTGATTGTAATAATTATATTTACTTTGGTGATTGTCGGTATTTCCGGGCCGAACACTACTCCGGACGCCCTGGCCGGCATCCAGGGTTCGGTCGGAAATACTATGATATTTTTCGCGTTAATATTCGGAATCATAACGATGGTTACTTCGTTTTTGGGAGTGTCGGAGTCAATCAGGGAGATGCTGATGTGGGATTACAAATTAAACAAATATTTGGCCTGGGCACTGGCCGTTTTCGTTCCCTTTACGCTTTATCTGGCGGGAATGAAAAGTTTAATAGCAGTAATTAGCTTTGTCGGAGCAGTTGCCGGGGGAGCAAGCGCGATTATTTTAATTTTAATATTTTTAAAGCTTGAAAAATTAAAAGACAAATTAGTATTATTCAAGCGCAAGCCGGGAGAAGTGATAATCTCGGTGTTAATTACTATTTTTGTTTGCGGGATTATATACGAAGTTTTTAATTTTATTATACGATAATATATGTTTGTGGCGATAATTTCTGATATTCATGATAATTTAATTAATCTGAAAACTTGTTTAGATTGGTGTCGTAATAATAAAATTGAAGCCATGATTTGCTGCGGGGACGTGACAAACAGCGATACTATAGAATATTTAAGCAAGCATTTTCCCGGCAAGATTCATTTAGTAAAAGGCAATATAGAATTATACAACGAAGCAGAGCTTGAAAAATATAAAAATATTATTTATTATGGCAAGACCGGCAGATTTGAAATCGGGAGCAAAATAGTTGGGGTTTGCCACGAGCCTTTTTACAGAGAAGACGTAATAAAAAAAGGCAGATGCGATATTATTTTTTACGGACATACGCATAAGCCTTGGGAAAAGGTAGAGACGCGCCATGGCGCGTCTCTACGACTGGTTAATCCCGGTACTTTGGGCGGCGTGTTTTTAAAAGCCACTTTTGCCGCCTGGGATACAGATAGTGATAATATAGAATTAATAATATTAGATAATATATAAAATATGATAAACCAAATAAAAAAAGTGGCCATAAGAGCCA
>QMNH01000182.1 GCA_003647675.1 Candidatus Falkowiibacteriota bacterium
CGGCGGGTCGGACATCAAACTCGCGTCGCCGCCTTCGGTCGGCGGGTTCGCCGAATTCAAACGGTCGACCTTGCAGTCGATCGCGGCGGGCGCGGGCATTAGTTACGAGCTGCTCGGCGACCTGTCACAGACGAACTACACGTCGCTTCGCGCGGGCCTTATCGAGTTTCGCCGCAAGATCGAACAGATCCAAGCGCAAACCCTGATCCCGGCGTTCGGTATCGTTTGGAACTGGTTTGTCGAAGCCGCGGCCTTGCGCGGGATACTCTCGACATCCGTTGTCCCGACCGAATGGGCGACGCCGAATTGGGTCGCCGTCGACCCGCTCGCGCAAGCTAAAGCCGACGTTCTCGAACTTCGGGCCGGGCTCGCGTTATGGCGCGACAAGATCCAGTCCCGCGGCTTCGCGCCCGACGATTTTTTGCGACAGTCTTCGGCGTTCGCGGCGACGCTCGACAAACTCGAACTCTATTTTGACTCTGATCCGCGCAAGCTATCGACGGCGGGACAGTATCAACCGGGAATCGTCCCGCCCGGCGAGCCAACCGCGTTGCCCGAACCGCGCTCGTTCGGGTCCGGTTCGGACCATGAACGGACCGAGCAAGACACGAAACATTGATCTTCCGCTGCAACTTCGCGCGGCTTCGGTTGTTCCGTCGTCGTTCGATGAATCGGCGCGGACTGTTGATGTCGTCTGGACAACGGGCGCGGCGGTTCGCCGTTTCGTCCGCGGCGAAATCGTCGACGAGTCGCTCGACCTGTCGGGCGCGGCGCTGTCGCGACTGAACACGGGCGCGCCCGTTCTCAATGCGCACCGTTCCTATTCGGTCCGCGATATCGTCGGCGTCGTCGTCGAAGGTTCCGCCCGGATCGCGGGCGATACGGGCGTCGCCACTGTCCGATTCAGCGAGCGCGAAGACGTGCAAGCGCTGGTCGGCGATGTCCGCGGCGGGATCGTTCGGAACGTGTCGGTCGGCTATTCGGTCGAGCGGTACGAGCGAATCGCGCCCGTCAACGATGGCGACCGGGCCGAGCTGGTCGCGCGGCAATGGACGCCGCTTGAGATCTCTTTTGTACCTGTTGGTGCGGATCCCGATGCGGGAACCCGGGCCGACGGGGACGTCTACCAATGCGAATTGACCGGAGAACCCGCCGAAATGGACAAGCAAGAAACGCCCAAAGCCGAAGTTCGCGCGGTCGAAACGCCCGCGATTGACGTCGAGAAACTGAAAACCGAAAGCGCCGTCGACGCGGTCGCCAAAGAACGCGCCCGCGTTCGGGCGATCGAAACGTGCGGACGGGCGACCGGCCTAGCCGATATTGCTCGCGGGCATATCGACGACGGAACGGGCAAGGACACGGCGATCGAGGCGATGATCGCCCGGGCCGCCGACGCCCAAAAGACGCTTACACCGTCCTTCGCCGCGGGCGATGGTATGGACGGCGGCGAGCGCTTCGGCCGCGACGCTGTCGCCATGATCACCCACCGCGCCCGCCCGGACGCTTTCGAGTTTCCCGAAGCGGCGCAGTCGCTTCGACACGCGACGTTCGCCGATATCGCGCGAACCTGTCTTCGTCATGCGGGCAAGGCTTCGGCCGGGATGTCGAACGAGCAAGTCGTCGAAGCCGCGCTCGACATCGGCCGTCGCAACTTCAAGTTGCGCGGCGGCGTCGGCTATCAGATAACGGGCGACTTCTCGAATATCTTGGCCAATTCGGGCTTCAAGATGCTTCGGCGCGCCTATGACGAATCGCCTTCGTCGCACCCGCTTTGGACGCAACGGATGGATCGGCCGAACTTTCAGATCGGGAGCGCGGTCGCCTTGTCGTCCGCGCCCGATCTCGCGCTGGTCCCCGAACACGGCGAGATCCCGATCGCGCCGATGCTCGACAGCGGCGAGCCTGTCCAAGTCGCGACCTATGCGAACCGCGTCGCCGTAACGCGACAGGTCCTAGTGAACGACGACTTGGGCGCATTCAATCGCCTATTCGCGCTGCAAGGCCGGGCCGCAAACCGCAAGGAATGCGATCTTAACTACAATGTCTTGCTCGACAACGCGAACCTGTCGGACGGGATCCCGCTGTTCGACGCGCTTCACAATAATATCGCGGCCGTAACGGGCGGGCCGTCGCTTACGACGTTCGCCGAAGCGACGCGAATGCTCGGTCTTCAAACCGGGCTTCAAGGCGAAAAGCTGAACCTGATGGCGACCGTTGTCGTCGTCCCGGTCGAGCATCGCTTCGTCGCCGAACAACTGTTCATGGGGCCGCTGTTCCCGGACTCGGTCGCCAATGCCCGCGCGCCGCAATTCATGTCGGGCGTGATGGTCGTCTCCGACGCCCGGCTCGACGTCGGGCCGTCAAATAACGCTTGGTACGTCATGGCGGCCAACCAGATCGACACGGTCTGGACGGGCGGACTCAATGGCCAAAGCGGGCCGGGACTCGAAAGCCGCGACGGCTTCGAGATCCTTGGTCGCGAATACCGTGTCGTCCTCGATTCCTACGCGAAGGCGATCGATTTTCGCGGCATGATCAAGATCAACGGAGCATAAGCGCATGAACAACTTCTCGAAATCGGGCTTCGTTGTCCCGTTCACAGCAACGCGCGATCTCGCTTCGGGCGCAGGCGTCAAAATTGGCGATATGTTCGTCGTCTCGACCGGCCCGGTCCTATCGGGCGCGCGAGGCGAAGGCGTCCGAACCGGCATTGTCGGGATCGCCAAAGCGACCGGGAACG
>QMNH01000183.1 GCA_003647675.1 Candidatus Falkowiibacteriota bacterium
AAGAAAATGAGGTCTTGGGTAAGTAAAGACTTTCATAAAATGCTTAAAAAAAGGGCTATTGAGGAAGAAATGACAATGTTGCAATATACTGACAAAATAGCGCAACAAGACCTCTTCGGATTTATGCCTCCTTTGGACGACACAAAAAAGAAAAAAAAGAGGTTAATCTTATGAATAATAAAGGAAATATGGCTTTAGAAGTTATAGGCGCTTTATTAGTTATAGTTATTCTTGGAACTTTCTATTTTGTAAGCGATAAAGCAACTCAAGACATAAACGACAATATACAAAACAGTTCAATAAATAATGAGAGCAAAGCAATATTTCAGAATACTGCCGATAATTATTCGAGTTGGTCTGATTATGCTATGCTAAGCATTTTTATAATAATATGGTTAATGTCATTGATAAGTGCGTGGTATACTGACGAAAGCCCCATATTAGTTATAGTAAGTATTTTGTTGTTCATTTTTGTTATAATTGGGGCAATATTTGTTCAAGACGCAATACTCGGAATAATTGAGGACGCTGAGTTCTCCGGACAATACGCTACTATGCCTATAACAGTATTTTTAATAAATAATATGGTTATGTTATTAACTGCAATGGGGTTAAGTATTGGTTTATTGTTGTATTTGAGGTTTACTCGATGACAAAGAAACCCTTAATATTTATTTTCGTTTTTTTAGTTCTCATAAGTAATGTTGCTGCGCAAACATTAATATATAATAGCACGGAAGAATGGGAAACAAACGACCCAGATAATGAGGAATGGTTATACAAGTGTTACGAAAAAGCAACACAAACTTATTATTTAATGACTTGGGACGCCACGGGTTATTATAATTGTGATAATGTCCCAACAGACCAAACGGGTTACCCGAGAATAACTTTTGATACAAATCAAATAACCTCCTCCGCCGGAGCAACATTTAATGCAGTAATAGAATTTAAGGCACAAACCGCAGGAAATTATAATATCACATACGACCTCGTAAGTCAAGGGACAACAGATAACTTAATACTTAATTACACGGGAACAATATTATTAAATGATAGTTCAATCGGGAGCATAAATGGAAGTTTCAATAAATCCTTAGTTAATGGAGAAAGCTTATATTTTCATTTAGATAGCAGAGGAGCAAATTTTAATGACAAGAACACAAAGAATGAAATATTAATATATTCTTTCGGAGGGGATAATATTATAACTATTTCCGCAGTAAATGCAGAAACATCTAACGGAATAAATATTTTTAATTCAAGCATATATTATGAAGATGATACACTACTTTATTATAATAATACTTTGACCGGAAACATATTATTTAATATGTCGGGTAAACCTTTAGAAAATTATACAATATTCTTTTATGCGAGTGGCTTTGAAACAAAAAATATAACAATAGAATATGAGGCAATAAGTTCAAATTACGAATTTTTAGTAAATCCAAGCCCAACAATAAACCTCTCTTTTTATGACGAAACAACAACAAACATTATATCAGGGATTAATATAACTGCGGAGTTTTGGAACGACCAAGAAGGATATAAAAGCATAACCCAGACGGGAAATATAGAGCAATTACTCGGGACGGCGGGAAATTATAACATAAAATTTTATGCGAATGGTTACGCAACAAAATTCTATTTTTTTGATATAGACACGAACGATTATAAGAACATAAATCTTTATATGTCAAACAATTCAGGAATAACAAATATTACTGCAACAATAAAAGACCAAAACTTGAACGAGTTAGAAGGGGCGGTTTTTATTGTCGAAAAATACAATATTAATACGGGAGAATACTTAATAAGCGAAAGGCTCGCAGCAGATTTTGAGGGAAAAGTTCGTTTTAAAGCAATAATTTATGACGAGTATTATCGTTTCAAAATATACTTTAATAATATATTGAGCTTTCAAAGCATACCCACAACAATAAAAAGCGAAGAAATAAATTTTATAATAACTTTGGGGAATAGTATAGCTCAGGGATTTAATGACATACTTAATATTGATTATTCGCATTATTTTGATAATATAAACGACCGTTTTGTATTTACTTATAGCAACTTACAAGGAACGGTTACAGGAATTAATGTTTATACAAATAGAATTACTTCACACGGGGACGTATTATATAATTCTTCAAGTCAAACAGCTGCGAGCGGAACGATATACCAAAGCGTCGCAAATATTTCAGGATATTATTATGAGAGTTGTGCTTATGGAATAACGAGCAATACTGAGGAGTTAATAAGCTGCGAGGGCGTTCGTTTCAATGAAGAAATAACAGAAAACGCAAAAACTCTCGCATTATTTTGGTTATTTTTTATAACAGTTTTATTTGCTATGGGGGCATTATATAATATAAGTGTTGGATTGGTTATAACTCCCATACCTTTCTTAATATTTGAATTTATAGGTTTTACATCGATAGGTTTGCCTTATGCAATGGGCGTTCAAGTATTATTTATAGTAATTGCTTTAGTGGTGAATAAATAATGGAACTTAAAGCAACAAATCTCTTAATAAGCATTTTGTTAGTTACGCTTGTAGTTGGGGTTATGATTAATTTACTCGCAAAAGGTTCGGAAGAATACGGCGTAACTTATGATAATGAAAGCTTTCAGGTTTACGACCAATTAAATAACATAAATGAAATAACTCAAGAAATGCAAAATAAAACGGATGACATAGGCACGAGGACG
>QMNH01000184.1 GCA_003647675.1 Candidatus Falkowiibacteriota bacterium
CAGCTGGCCTGGCTTATGATAGATGAAAAGGGCGGGGAAGTGAAAAGTGCGAATAAGATAATTAAGCCGGAAGGCTTTGTTATACCGGAAAGGGCGGCCGCTGTGCATGGTATAAGTACTGAGCGCGCGCAAGACGAGGGAGTTCTGCTAAACCCGGTTTTAAAAGAATTTAAGAAAGCCGTGGACGAGGCGAAAATAATAGTTGCGCATAATATAAATTTTGATGAGATGATTATGGGGGCGGAATTACTAAGGAAAAAGTATGAAAATAAATTATTCGACCGGCCGAAGATATGTACTATGCAGAGCTCGACCGATTATTGCCAGATTGAAAGCGGATTCGGTTATAAGTGGCCAAAGTTAATCGAACTCCATTATAAGCTTTTTGATGAGGGATTTGAGAATGCCCATGACGCCCTAGCCGATGTCAGGGCCTGCGCACGGTGCTTTTTTGAATTAATGAAGCGGGGGGTTATTTAATTAATAATTAAAAATTAATAATTTACATAGCTAAGTATTTAAAATTTTATTTACGATTAACAATATGAGCTATTTACTTAAAAGAACAGATTTAGAAGACAGGACAATTTTAGAATTAAAAACAAAAAATTTTTATATTTTTGTAGCTTGTGTTTTCTTGTCCGTAATTCCGGCGGCTTTTATAGTTTCGCATTATTTTCCGTATAATGTAAATTTTTTCCGTGTTCCTTATATACTATTAATACTTATTGTATATGCGATTCTGGGCGGCAGGGGGAGCCAAAAAATATTTAGGATAAACAAGACTCGGAAAGGCTCCTTGTTTAGCTTTAAAAATCCGGTTAAGTATAGTGTTCCTAATAAAAAATAAATGTGGCATATATACATCCTGGAATGTAGCGATAAAACATTATATACCGGAGTTACCACCGGCCTTAAAAGGCGCCTTAAAGAGCATAATACTTCCGGTTTAGGCGCCAAATATACAAAAGGCAGGCGTCCGGTAAAATTAGTATTTTCATGCCGGAGAAAAGATAAGTCTAGGGCCCTGAAAGAAGAGTTTAGAATAAAAAAATTATTAAGAGCTGACAAACTTAAAATGATCAAAGAATATGCAAACAAAAAACATAAGTGAATTTATCGAAAAAAATAAATTGCCCAAGTATAGATTTAAGCAGATAATTAAGGCTGTTTACGTTGATAATGTAACAGATTTTTCGGAAATTACTACTATTCCTAAAGATTTAAGGGAAAAACTAAGCCGGCAAATTAATATTTTGTCCTTTTCGGTTATTCAGGTATTAGCTTCAAAAGACAAAAAATCTTTCAAAGCTTTACTCGCTTTAAGCGACGGTAAAAAAATAGAGACAGTACTTATAAGCCCTTTGTCCGGCCAATGGTCGGCTTGTCTGTCTAGTCAGACCGGATGCGCCCTGGGATGTAAATTTTGCGCAACCGGCGCTTTGGGCTCGGGCCGGAATTTAAACTCAGAGGAGATTTGCGATCAAATTTTATTCTGGCGGCAGTATTTTAAAAAATTTGAAATAGCCGGTAATTTTTCAAACGTTGTTTTTATGGGGATGGGAGAGCCGTTTTTAAATTACGATGAAATTAAAAAAAGCATACGCCAGCTTCTTGATCCGGAATTATTTAATTTTTCAGCCCGCCATATCTCGGTTTCCACTGCCGGCATACCAGTCGGAATAAAGAATTTTGCTAAAGATTTTCCCCAGCTTAATTTAGCAATATCATTGAATTCCGCCTTGGACCGGAAACGTTCCGAGCTAATGCCGATAAATAAACGATTTAATTTGGGAAAAATAAAAAACGCTTTGGATTTTTATTTACAAAAAACCAAGCGAAAAATTTTTCTTGAGTACATAATGCTTGAGAATATTAATGACAGCAAGGAAGATGCCGATAAATTGGCTGAGTTTATTCGAAAATTTGAGCGCCAAGACTTATTGCATGTTAATTTAATACGCCACAATCAAACCATTCCGGAATTTACGCCTTCATCCCAAGACAGGGTTAGGCAGTTTAAAAATTATCTGCTTAGGAATAAAATAAGCGTTAGTATCCGCAAAAGCCTAGGCGATGAGATAAAAGCCGCCTGCGGGCAATTGGCCGGAAAATAAATTTATTTTCAAATTAACTACATAGTTAGTGTGTAAAAACCAGGTAATTTTATCTGATTTTTATTATTCTATTTTTAAAATTTCATATACGATTTGCTGGTCATTAATTTTAGCTTTAATAACATCACCTTTTCTTTTTCCGATTAATGCCGATCCAAGCGGGGAGTGCCGCGAAATAATGCCTTTGGCTATATCAACCTCAGCCGAGCCGAGTATTTTGTATGTTTTTATTTTTTCATTAAATTCGATTGTAACCGTACTTCCCAGCTGGACTGTATTGCCTTTTGGGTTCTCATTAATAATAATAGCCGCCTTAAGACAGCCCTCTATTTTTAGGATTCTATTATTTATACCGCGAAGTCTGCCCTTGGCGATAGAATAAGCGGCATTATCCGAAAA
The DNA here is from genome assembly GCA_003647675.1 of Candidatus Falkowiibacteriota bacterium. GTDB lineage: Bacteria > Patescibacteriota > Patescibacteriia > Patescibacteriales > UBA12075 > B7-G4. Next base: position 2,517 of record QMNH01000184.1, read on the forward strand.
ATCGCCAAAAGCAGCCTGTTCTTTAACGTCATCGATTGCTAGCGGCCTTTCAGTGTTTATTAGTCGATTAAGGCTGGCTTTTAGTCTATTGTATTTTTCCTTGGTAATATACGGATCCGACTTAAGTCCGGTATATTTCCCTGGTTTTCTTATTGGCATTCTCATGGTTTTATTATAAATTAAATAAG
>QMNH01000185.1 GCA_003647675.1 Candidatus Falkowiibacteriota bacterium
GCATAGGCTTGTTGCAAAAAATCTTCTTTTTTTAAATTACTTTCCTTACTTACTTGTGAGGATGTTTGTGAGCTTAAATCTGCAGAATCATCTTTATTTATTTTCCATGCGAATGCCCCGATTATAATTGTAATAATTATAATCATACTTGTTCCAACCATAATAGAAATTTTTTTATTGCTCATTTTTATTTCACTTAACTTGTTATATCTACATCATACCAAACAATGTATAAATTGTAAAGACTGTGTAGAGAAGCATCTTGTCAAATTCCCAAAGGGGAGTCAAGATAGTTTAAGCGTGCGCGCACGGGTTGGGCGGAGCGGAAATCAAAAATTTTTTTGGAAAAAAGTTTGAGCTTCGTTGTAAAAAGATACAAGTCAACTAAAAAATTCGCCATGCATACACCTGGCGAATTTTTTAAATATATTTTGAAGCATTCAATCTTTCTCGGATACTTTCTCAAACCCGCATTCTTTATTGGAGCATCTTGCTTTTCCTTTGGCGGCGAAAACGAGAAGCGAGCCACATTTGGAGCATTTTTCTCCGGTGGGTTTTTGCCAAAGGGCGAACTTGCATTTTGGATAACGATTGCAAGCGTAGAAAATCCTGCCTTTTTTTGTTTTTTTCTCCACTATCTCACCCTTTCCGCACTTGGGGCATTTTACTCCCACCTTATTTTCAATCCTCTGAATATTTTTACACTCGGGATAATTAGAGCATCCCAAAAAAGCGCCAAATTTTCCATATTTGACAATCATATCGGCTCCGCATTTTTCGCATTTCACTCCCTTATTTTCTTCTTCAATTTTTTTATCCGCTTCGTTTTTCTCGGTATATTTACATTCGGGATAATTTGAACAAGCGATAAATTTTCCGAAGCGGCCGAATTTTACCACTAAGTCTCCTCCGCACTTCTTGCATTTTCGCCCAACTTTTTCAACTAAGTCTTCTTTTTTAACTTTCTCAGTTTTCTTTACTAAATTTTCATGGAAAGGTTTATAAAAATTTCCAATTACGGAAGTCCACTCCTTTTTTTTAACAGCTATTTTATCCATGTCGTTTTCCATTTCAGCGGTAAATTCAGGATTGACGATATCGGCAAAATGCTTAACCAATAAATCATTTACTAAAAGCCCGATTTCCAAAGGATAAAGTTTTCTATCTTCATTTTTTTTCACATACTCTCTTTCAATAATGGTGGAAATAGTCGGAGCGTAAGTTGAGGGGCGGCCGATGCCGTGCTCTTCTAAAATCTTGACCAATGCCGCTTCACTGTAGCGGGGCGGGGGAGAAGTAAATTTTTTCTCGGGATTCAAACTGATTAATTTCAAAAGCTCATCTATTTCCAACGACGGCAAAAGCTTTTCTTTGGTTGAATATTTCGCGCCGTAAACTTTCAAAAATCCGTCAAATTTTACGGTAGATCCGTTGGCTTGAAACGAATAATTATTCTTTGATTTTTTAGGAACAGCTTTAATGATCACTTTGACTGAATTCAAAATAGCCGGCTGCATTTGGCAAGCTATCATTCTGCTCCAGATAAGTTTGTATAATTTATATTGTTTGGGATCCAGTGATTTTCTGAGCTCGTCGGGAGTTTTTTCGGGACGGGAAGGGCGGATGGCTTCGTGAGCTTCCTGCGCCCCTTTGGATTTAGTTTTAAAAAATCTTGGATTTTCCAAAGCGTATTCTTCGCCGAATAATTTTCCGATTATTTTTTTTGCAGACAGCATTGATTCTATTGACATATTAAGGCTGTCAGTTCGCATATAGGTAATGAAGCCTTTTTCATATAGTTTTTGGGCGATCATCATAGTTTGCTTGGAGGAAAATCCCAGAGCGCTGATAGCTGTTTGCTGAAGAGTGGAAGTGGTAAACGGCGGCGGCGGTGTTCGTTTAATTTCCCTTTTGGCAATATCTTTAATTTTATAGCGAGCGTTTTTTAATTCGGTCGCGATATGATCAGCTGATTTCTTATCGGCAATGATAGTTTTTTTAGTTTTATAATTTCCCGCAAAAAGTTTTAAAGTTATAACTTCTTCTATTTTATCATCATTTTTCTTAATTAAACCTGCTTCAAATCCATTTTTATCTTCTGTATTTTCTTTTTTAAATTGAGCGGAGATTGTCCAATATTCTTCTTTGTTAAATTTTTCAATTTCTCGTTCGCGTTCTGCGATAAAACGCAAAGCAATGGATTGGACTCTTCCGGCTGAAAGTCCGCGTCTTATTTTTTTCCAAAGAAACGGCGACAATTCATAACCAACCAGCCGGTCCAAAATTCTTCTGGCTTGCTGGGCGTTGACCAGATTAATGTCAACTTCTCTGGTATTTTTCAGCGCTTTTTCCAGAGCGTTTTTAGTTATTTCGTGGAATACTATCCTTTTAATTTTCTTTGATTTTAATTTTTTTAATTCTAAAGCAGAAACAAGATGCCAAGCGATAGCTTCTCCTTCGCGGTCTTCATCAGTAGCTAATATTATTTCGTCTGATTTCTGGGAAATTTTTTTAAGCTCATTCACTTTTTCTTTAGCTTTGTCGGGAATAACATAGCCAGGCTTGAAATTATTTTTAATATCAATACCCATTTTATTTTTAGGCAGATCGCGAACATGTCCGTAAGAAGATTTCACGGCATAACCTTTACCTAAAAATTTCGAAATTGTCTTGGCCTTTGTGGGAGACTCTA
>QMNH01000186.1 GCA_003647675.1 Candidatus Falkowiibacteriota bacterium
AAACGTCGTCACCTGTTAGCGTTGCGACTTTTTGTGATGTTACCGCGCAAGTGCCAGGCATTGAAGCCGGGGCCGGTACTATCGATCTGGGGTTTTGGAATGATATAACCGACCCGGGTTATGCGGCATTGAAGGATGCGGAAAACGATGGCGACTTGCGCGTTTTCAAGATCGAATTTCCCGACAATGGTAATCTGGTATTCGAGGGCATTGTGGCCGGTGTAAACTTCACCGATATACCGCTGGATGGTTCGCCGGCATTGATCGCTAATATTACGTTGTTGAATAAATCAGAGCATCGATTCTAGAATGCGATCGATAGAAACAACGATAGAAGGTATCGGCAAGGTTGAACTGCGCGAACCACCGTTAAAAGTGGTTCGACCATTCCTGGCATTGATGGGTTCGGATACTCAAGGTTTTATGCTGGAGGTGTTAAACGTCAGCGTATACAAAGACGGGGAACAGGTGACAGGTGTCGATGAAAAAATAGGACTATCGGCGTTGTCTGGTTTGATCCCTGTTATTACCGACCTGTTAGGTTTCGACAGCGAGGAAACCGACCCGGGAAACGACTGAAGGCCGACGAATTGTTTTTGTTTGCGTTGGCCGATAATTTAGGGTGCTTTGTATGCGATCTAGAACGTATGTCGTTTACGGAATTAATGAAGTGGTCGGATTATTTCAGGCAAAAAAGCCAGGGGCCAGTCGAGCCGGAACTAGACTGGTCGAATCCGGCAACGGTGGCAAAGGTGTTTAATGTATGAGCGACAAGATATCAGCAAGCATTATCGGCATACAGCAATTAGCGGCCGCGTTAAATGCGGTCGCGCCAGGTGTTGCAAAGCGGGCCAGTAAAACCGGCGTGAGAAAGGCCGCTATAAAAATGCGGCAGCATATGCGCCAGGAAGCGCCGCGCGTATCGGGTAATCTGCGAAAGTCGTTAAAATATAAGGCCGTTCGTCGTCGTGATGGAACGGCGATGTATCGTGTCGGGTTGTTGGATCGTTGGTATTATAAAACGCTAGATTTGGAATCGCGCCGGGGGCCGCCGATGAATCCCTGGATGGAAAAAACGATCGATCGGCATATCAGTGAATCAGAAAAAATCATCATAGCCGAGGGTATAAAGGCGGTGAATTTTGAGGCTGGCAAGCAGAAAGCTAAAAACGACGCGGCCATTCGTCGCCTGGTAGGATTCTAATGGCTACGCTCGCAAGCCTGGCGGTCAATTTAGAATTACAGACGGCAGAATTTCAACGGGGCGTTGATAAAGCAAACGGCCAGATGAAGAAACTTAGTCGGTCGACAAAGAATATCGACAAAGGGTTAAAAACCGCCGGCCGTTCGTTTAAGTCATTCGTTGCCCAGGCCGCCGCATTCGCCGGCTTATCGTTCGGGGTGTCGTTCCTAAAAGGCATTATCGAAACGAATAGCCAGTTAGCTAAAAATGCCGATACACTAGGTTTAGGCATTGAGGCATACCAGGAACTAGAATTTGCCGCGCAACGATCAGGCGTTGCGACCACTCAGTTTACGTCGAACATGACGGCGTTCGTTAAGCGCGTCGGCGAAGCGCGAAACGGTGTCGGGCCGTTGGTGTCAGGGTTAAAAAATCTCGATGCGGAATTACTGAATAATATCGTTAGCGCCGAGGGTCAGGAAGCGGCGCTGCGCGTGGTTGCCGATGCGATCCAGAATTCAGAAAGCGCGGCCGAACGTGCGGCCATAGCCAATGCCGCATTCAGTCGATCCGGCGTTGCAATGGTCGAGGTATTAAAAAACGGATCGGCCGGCCTGGATGAATTCAGCACAGAGGCGCGCAAGTTAGGCGTAATCATAGAACAAGACCTGGTACGCGCGGCGGCCCGATACGACGACGCATTGTTAAATCTACAAAAGAGAATGTCCGCCACGTTCGGCAATCAATTTCTAAAATTGGTTACAGGTGTTTTAGATAATGCTAATAAGGCATTCGGGTTCTTTTTTGGATCGATTGAAAAATGGATTAATGCGACCAGTGCGAATATGCAAAAACTATTTGCAGTATTTGACCTGGTAAGCCTGGACAATATATTAAGACCGGCCGAGGCGTTAAGGGAATTCAACGAGGTAATATCTTCTATCGATGCCGACTTGCAAGAGATGAACGCAGCGGTCGACGATGTAATAGTGGAAACAATTACTTATGAAAACCAGGTGATCGCGGCCAGGGAAGAAACGCAACGCCTAGACGACGCCGCCAAAAATCTTACTAATACGATGGGCGGTGAAATGCCGCCGGCTATAGAAAAAGCGACAGAAGAACTAGATGTAATGTCGCGCGCGATGAAGTTAATCGAAGCGGAATTTGAAGCGCTAGACCAAAAGGAAGCAAAAGATTTTGCCGGCATTGTCGATGGCCTGGATGATGCGTCAAAGTCGGCCGAAAAATTAGAGGGAAAAATGGAGAGCATTGCCGGCGATGCGTTGTCGGATATGATTCTAGGATTTCAGGACGCGGATACCTCATTTAGCGAATTCGCAACAAATTTTCTAAGAGAAATCACGGCGATGATTATTAAACAACAAATATTTAACGCGTTAGAAGGTGCATTTGGTGGTTCGGGTGGTTTCCTTTCTGGTTTGTTTGGCGGCGGTAAGGCGAACGGCGGGCCGGTTCTTGCGGGTACGTCGTACCTGGTT
>QMNH01000187.1 GCA_003647675.1 Candidatus Falkowiibacteriota bacterium
CACTTCGTCGTCGGTCGGCGCAATGCCAAGCCGCTTGGCGTCCGCAAGCGACACAAGCAACTTGTCGTAACCGCCCTTGATCATATTGACCATTCGCGCGCCCGACCGGCCAAAGGCGGCGCTTGCGAATTCGGCTTGGGCGGCGTCGTCGCCGACAGCGGCGAGCGATTGAAAGACGATGTCGAGCGCGTCGCCCGTGTCGCTGGTTTCCATCAGCAACTTGCGAAGCGCGGGCATGTTCTTTTTGGCAAGCGTATCGAGCGCGCCGCCCGTGCCCGCCTTCATTTTGCCAAGCGTCCGCGCGAATATAACGAACGACTCGTCGAGTTGCTCGGTTGTCAGTCCCGCAAGTTCGGCGGCGTGCCGATACTGCGCCAACGCTTGCGCGGTCACGCCGACGACTTTCGCGGTCTTGCCTAAGCGGTCGAGCGCGTCCGCCGTGTCGTTGATCTTGCTAACGATCCGCGTCGTCGCGAAGACCGCGAACGCGCCGACCGCCATCGACCGCATTGAAACCATCGCCCGGCCGACGTTGCGGACCGAGCGACCAAGCGTTCGGACTGAACGGCCAATCCGCCGAAGCGCGGGCGTCGCTCGGTCCTTGCCCGAAACGATCAGTTCGACCGGATGTTTCGTTCTTGCCATCAGTCGCCGCCCATAGACTTCGGTTGTTTACCCGCGCGAACGCGCAAGACATCGTCGGCGATCGCATAAACGAACGACAACGCGGGTCCGTCCAAGTCGTCGAACGCCGGGACGGTCCAACTAAACGCGACGATACAAACGCCGACGGCTAGTCGGATCGATTCAGGGAACGTTCGGTAAAACCCGCAAGAACGACTTCACAACGCGCCATATCCAAAGCATCCATTGCGTCGAGCATCGGTTTGGCAAGGCCGGTCAATCGCTCGAGCAACGCAAGGCCGACTTCCCAGTCGGACGCGTCGTTGCCAAATAGCGCGCCGACGGCGCGCATATCGCCGACCTTGGGGCGGCGGATCATAACGAAGTCGATCCGGTCGATGACCGTATCCGACTGAGCCGAACGAACTTCGATAGGGAAGTCGAGATCAACCCGAACGGGTGCGCCTTTGGACATAGCGGGTTCCTTGGTCTTGCGCGCCGCGCGGGCGGTCGCGCGGGTTAGCTGCTAACGATGATCTCTTCTACTTGCGGGCCTTCGAATCGAAGCGTAGCCGTCCCATCGTTGCCCGACAGTTCCGGCTGGTTGGCGAGCCAACCGCGCAAGATGTATTGCTTGCCCGTTGCAAGCTCGCTGGTCACGGTGACATCGGACAAGCGGCCGATCTGTTCGAACGACAGGTCGGGCGAGTCGAAGATCTCGATCTCAATGACCGCGACGGCGGGCCGTTCAGCATAGCCGGCGACGCCGCCCGCGCCGACCAGCGCTTCGCGTTCGGTTCCCGTCGGCGTAATCGAATGAGTCCCCGCGACTTTGAACGCTAAGACCGTTGATCCCTGAGTTGCGACGACTTGCGAGACGCCCGCGATCCGTGTTGCCCGTGCCATTGCGTCCCCTTATACGGTGAAGTCCACGCGGAACGCGCTGACCCTGAGTTGATTCACAAGATCGGCCGGATACACGACGTTGATCCGGTTCGGATCGGACCCGTCCCGAACGACGACAAGTTCGAGTTTGAACAAGTCCGGGTTTTCGCAAAGACCGTCGATCACGGTTTGCGCGTATTCGTCGACCAGCAAACCCTTGATCATGTTCGGAGTTGTGATCCGTTGCCCGTTGGCGATCGGCGTCCCGTTGTTCGCGAGTTTATGGCGCGGGTATGTCGTCAAGATCCGCGACTGCAAGCGCCGCGTAATGCGCGCGAGCGTGAACGGCGTTTGAACGTCCAGCCAAGTCGTCGACGGCTGGTCGTTCCCGTCCTTCTGATAGGTCGTGATCGAACGCTCGATCCGGGACTGCCCGGCGATAACCGTCGACGTCGCGATCCCGTTGCCAAGTAGCGAATTGCGATCGGTATAGGACCGCGGCGAGATCGGCCCCAAGTAGCCGTTGAGCGCCAAGGTTTGCAGCGGCGCGGCCGGATCGGCTGCAAGCGCGACCGCGGCTTGACCAGTCCACGCCGCCGCCAAAAGCATCGACGGCGAGGGCGCGATCGGGTCCGCACCCGCAACGGTTTCGTGCGGGTTGTTCCGCGTATTGCCGAACAGCCAAAGATCGCTAATCGTGTCGGTTAGCGCCGCGAAGACGTGACCATAAATCAAGACCGTCGGCGACCAGCGCCGATCGATCTCGGTTTTCAGCGCGTCGAGCTCGACCGCCGTATCGAATGGGATCCCGATAGCGTCGAACGGGAGATCGCCCAAAGCGGCGATCGCCGCCGTCAAGTCCGGCGCGGTTGCGCCGCCCGACGGTTGGACCAGTGTCGTCGTTACGCCCGCGGGGAATGTCTGCCCGGCGACAGCGCCGAAGAAGTTCTCGACGAAGATCACCTGATTCGCGGTTGGGCCTTTGTTCTTCGATGTCGTCGTGACCGTGTCCGCTACGGCCGCCGCGGTAACTTGCAAGTTCGTGTTCGCGTTGATCGCCGCGGCGGTTGCGGTCGCGATAGCGTCGGCCGTGTCGCCCGTTGCGACGCCGGTCGCGACAAGCGTCCCGCCGATATAAAGCGAGTACGTCCCGTTGGCCGTTGCA
>QMNH01000188.1 GCA_003647675.1 Candidatus Falkowiibacteriota bacterium
CCCCATAGGGCAACCTCGCCAGCACTCCACGTACTTGTATTGGTTTGTTTAACTATCAAGATAAACACATTAGCCAAAACAATTACGCCGATAGCGAGCATTATTAAGCCTGCGATCATACTAGCCATAAATTTTCCACCTCGGAATATTAATTACGCGTCTTGACGCGTTAATAAAGGCTTGAGCGAAAAGCCTTTATAACTTATTATATTTATAAAGGGAAAGTTTTTTTTTCTATTACTCTTTTTTTTTATTATGGCTCATCTTGATATTGGTTTCTTATTTTTTTTGTTTGAATAAGATATTTACTATATAGAAAATAATTAATATATATACATACCCCCTTAAGAAAAATACGAATAAAGAAAAAAAAAGAGTAAGAAAAAAAAATAATATTTTTCTCTATAACTCAAACACAGAAAAGTATATAAAAAAATAAAAGAAAAAATCACTTACGAGGTTTGGTAAAAATGGATTACTACGAAAAAAAAAGAAGAGCCGGAATTGACTTAATGAACTGGGTAAATAATAAACGTCGCTCGCCGTTCTCAATATTTTGTTTAAATACACTAAAAAATTATGGTTTTGACAATAAATCTATGTTAAGACTTCTTGAAAATACTTATCCTGATTTTACCATAGTAGATGATAAACTAAAAGAAGTAGAAGCCGGCAAGGTAAAAAAATGAAGCTGGTAAAAAATGTTTAGTTCCTTTGAAGAATTACTCGAAACCATTACGGCAGAACGTAAAGGATCAGTATACGAGCAAGAACACGGGCTTATACCACGCTGCTTTAAAGGAGAACTCCAAGGCGACGGCATAGGCACAATTACATACGTAACGAGCGACGGGCGCGTAGCTTTGTTGTGGGCTTTTCGCCTCGGCAATAGCTTAAACTCAAAGTGGGTTTATTTGTACCCGACCGCTGCGCAATTCGAGTTTTTTTATACTAATGCGCGAGAGCATATTAAAGCTGTTCTTGAGCATAACGACAAACAAGAAAAGGTGTATAAAATGGAACAAGAGAAAAATAAAGAGATAGAGTGGCCCTTATTCGAGAGCCGTTACTTAAAGGTAGACGTAGGCGCGCAAGCCCTCGTAACGCTTACTAATTGGCGACAAGAAGCCAAGAAGTATAAGGAGAACGAGGCCGAGCGCTGGGCTTTGGTGTTCGATGTTATCAAAGTAGACGAGATACAATACGGCAGCCACCCTCTTGAGTGGGCGACAACCAATACGACCTTATGTCTAGAGTTTAAGCCGCTTATTGACGCTGCCGAGAAGGAAGGGAAAAAGGAAATACGCGTTATTCTTAAACGCAAATCACAACAAGAGTTTCTTTTCGTAGTCGTATAAAGGGCTTCGAGGGTGGTAAAAGTGGTCGAGAGAGAAGAAGAGATAACAAAAGATTTACGCAAGGGCCTTAAGGCTCTCCGTCGCCCGGGTCGCTACGCGCAAACTACTGGGGGCTACTCTTTCGACCGCTACTTATTCCGCGCTTTCATAGCGTTTTTTGTGATTACTAGCATAATAGCTATTATTGCGCACGGCGGCTTATTTAAGCAATACGCTTATTTCTCTTGCCCGGCCGACGCGCAAGTAAGTTACTGCGAAAACCCTTTATTGGGTAAGTGTAAAGAACCGGCTTGTTTAGTTGAGGGCTTGTCGCGTGGCGAGAGTATAGGCGAGCAAGCCCCGAGTTTCTTTGGCTTTTATATGTTTCAATTCTTTTTATTAGCTTGTGTGTTTGTGATAAATCATATAAAAAATAATGGTGGTAAGAAATGATAGGGCTTAAAATTCAAGCTAAAACAACCATAGGCAATAATGCCTTAATCAAGAACCAGAAAGATACTCGCGAGGCCAAGTTTCTTGAGCGGCAGCAACAAAAGGCGCTTTATAAAATTGACTTTGATAACTTCGAGAAGCGTTACTCACTTACTATATGGCCTCGACACCACCTTATTACGCCGGCGGGCTTGCGACCCGTGGCCGTAGAAATGATGGCGGCAAATGGGGCGGGCGAGAACGTAGACTATGCTTTAATTGAGGTGGAGAAGTGAATTTATTAAATAATCTTTATTGCGGCGGTATTGTTTTTTGTTGTATGTTTACTGGTTATTTTTTCGCAACAGACAATAACGCCGTGTGGATAGCGTGTATACTTGCTGTTATTTCCTACTTTTTACTAGGATTAAATATAGAGGATAAAGAAAAATGAGCGACGACGATAACACAAACTTACGTAACGTACCCAAGAGCGACCTAGACTTTAACCTTATGATAACAGAAACCCTGTGGGGCTCTCCTTACGTTAATGAAGAATTAAAGAGCCACCTTACAAAAAAGTTTCAAATGAAAGACGAGGCCGGAAACCTAAAATACGACGAGGAAGGCGAGCCCGTGCTTACCGAAAAAGCCCTTTGGGGTGTCCACGCGTATTATACGCGCGACTTACGTTTAAGCAACCTTTCTTACAAGAGTGGGGAAATTCCTTATTGCGCTCACTACCTAGACCTAGCAGGCGATTTCTTGCGGGTTTTTATGCTTGACGCGTTTAATACTTGTATTGCGCGGGTGGCTACAATAACAGAATTAGCACAAAGTAAAGGGGGTTTCTTACGTCGCCAGCTTAATACTTTACGTACCGAGCAAGC
>QMNH01000189.1 GCA_003647675.1 Candidatus Falkowiibacteriota bacterium
GCTTTCAATCAGGGATTTAAATGCCGGAATTCCAAAATCCGATGTTCCGAAAAATACGGTTTTTACTTTTTTATTAGACATAAGTTAGCTAAATTGGTATGATGTTAGAATAAATAATATAATTCAAATCCCTCTACGCTTCGCGAGATACGCGCGAAGCCTAGACAAATTAATTCAAATGCTTCAAATATTTTTATGCGAATAATTCTCTAATATTTAGAGTATTTGCATTATATTTAATTTGCGGCATTCGCATATAATTCGTAGATTCGCATTATATAATATTTTTATGATTACTTTTGTAAATTTTTTACTTGCTATTAGCGCGAAATTGGGATACGGGGGTATAATTTTTCTTATGGCCGTGGAAAGTTCTTTTATTCCTTTTCCGTCTGAAATTATTATTCCGCCGGCCGCTTATTTGGCCAGCCAGGGAGAGTTTAATATTTATTTGGTAATTATTGCCGGGATTGCCGGAAGTTTGATTGGCGCGGTTATAAATTATTTTTTGGCTTTGACTTTGGGGCGAAAAATTGTATACTCTCTGTCTAACACAAAAATATCAAAAATGCTTTTAATTACGGAGAAAAAAATCAGAAAAGCGGAAGAATATTTCTTGCAATACGGCGCCGCGTCCACTTTTTTGGGCAGATTGGTGCCGGCAGTTAGGCAGTTGATTTCAATCCCAGCTGGTTTTTCGCGTATGAATTTTAAAAAATTTATATTTTATACTGCACTTGGATCAGGTCTTTGGGTGACTATTCTCGGGATATTGGGTTATTTTTTCGGCGCGCAAAAGGAATTGATGGAAAAATTTTATACCGAATCCAAATATATCATAATGTTTTTGGCGCTGGCAATTTTTGTTTTTATAATTTTGTTAAACGGAAAAAAGAATACAAGAATAACTGATATGCATAAGAAACAAGATACAAGGATACAAGATACAAACAAATCTTAAATTAAAAATTAGAAATTGCAATGGTTTAATTATTTTTAATTTGTATTTTTTAATTTGTTTGTATCTTGTGTTCTTGTATCTTTTAATCCTATTTTTTATAATTTAATTTCTTTTATGTTTCTGGCTTTATCAATGAATAAAATACCATCCAGATGATTAATTTCGTGTTGGATAATCCTGGCCATTAAGCCTTGTGCTTCAATAGTTTTTTTATTTTTATTGATGTCTATATATTCACAACTTATTTTTTTGTGTCGTTTTACTTCTCCGTAAGCATTAGGTACGCTTAAGCAGCCTTCTTCTCCCCATTCTTTTAATAAAGATTTTTTAGTAATTTTTGGGTTGATTAAACTAATAGGTCCATTTTTAGTATTTACTACGATTAAGCGGATATTTTTTCCGATTTGTGGAGCGGCCAGCCCGACTCCGTCTTTTTTTTCCATAGTTAAAGTCATGTCAGCGGCAAGATTAGAAAAAGCTTTTGATTTTATATAATCCAATGTTATTTTTTCTGATTTTTTCCGTAAAACCGGATCTGGATTAATAAATATTTTTAATAATTTTGGCATATTTAATTTGTTTAAAATTTACAATTTAATTTTAGCTTATATTTAATAATTTGGCAATTTTGAAATAATCTGATAATATGGATATGCCTATGAAAATAAACAAAGGATTGGAAAAAATAGGGGATTTGGTCAATAAACGCCAAACAAAAAAACCGCCGGCTTATGAGTGGCAGGACCTGGCTTTGCGCGTGATAAAGGAATTAAGCATACCTGCCATCAAGAGGAGTTCTGTTTTTAAAGCCGTAAAAGAAAATCCGAAAAATTTTATACTGCAATGCCTTAATGATACCAAAGAGTTGTGCCAAACCGGATCAAAATGGAAGTATTTTTTTAAATTAATAAGCACTAGAGAGAATAAAAAATAGGAGGGGGGTAACGATGAGCGATAGTATTCCGCCCGTGAAACCAGGCTTGGGTAAAGGTGAGATTAATTTATATTTTTGTCGGATATGCAAAAGTTATAAAGGGCCAGAGGAAATGAAGTGGAAAAGTGAACCGCTTGATATCAGTGAAGGAGAAGTGGAATGTTGTTTGTCTTGTAAAAGAAAAAAGAAAAATATAGGAGAAGAAAAAAAATAACCCTTTCTTTAAACAAGAAAGGGTTGTGTTTTTATGAGAATATATAGATGAACAGTTCAGCAATAAAATTCGTTTAAGGCCCGTTTTGCCGGGGATTTTTATTGTTAAATTTTTTAGCTATTTTTTGAAAATGTTCGCCGTAGATAGCAAGTTCAATCGCCGTGGGGAGTGCTTTTATTTTAGTGAGCATTGTTTCAATAATTAGCTTTATGTAGTATGGGCTTGACCGAGAGAATAGCCCAATCCGCCAAAAGCTTCTTATGAGCGCGTCAAACTCGGCTCTAGTTAACCTGGTTTTAGCTTGAGGCTTAAAATCCCTAATAAACGTTTTTATCCTTTGGTAAAAGGTTCTCCGAGAATAGATTTTGGCGATTATCATTTTATAACCGTTAATAAGTTTATCTATATCCATTTTTGGCACAAAATTCAAAGTGCCGTCAGTATTTTCACCGGTTGTGTCTTTTAGCAGTCTTCCCTCGGCTTTAAGCCTTTTCCAGAGCCGGGTTTCGGGCAGGGCCTCAAGCATACCAACCATTGCGGTAACTAC
>QMNH01000190.1 GCA_003647675.1 Candidatus Falkowiibacteriota bacterium
AAATAAACAAAAGCCACCCAGCCGATTGACGCGTAAATGAAAAAAAACATAATCATCCAGGCATTTTCTATGCAAATATTCTTTTCATTAACCGGACAAAAACCGATAATATGCCTCATGTCAGCAATAACATAAATAGTATTGGGAATAAAAAGCAGCCATAAAAAAGCTATTGCTAACCCGAAAATTTTATGAGGCAAGCTTTTAAATTTATTCGCGTTATAAAGTATAAAAAGCAAGCGGCACAAAAAAAATGGAATTATTAATAAAAATAAATTCCACGCAATAAAAATAACTTCGTAATTATTAATCGCGATATCAAGCATATTATAAGAAGATTCACCAACTTATTTATTTATTATTGTTTTGAGACAGTATAGCTCAAAATTCAATTGTTTCATTTTCTTTTAAGCTAGCCTCTGCCCCGTTATTATTTTTTATTATTGTATCTTCTTTTTTGGGCTCATAATTTATCTTAGGTCTAAGATTATTATTAACATCGGCTGACTTAGCTTTTCTGAATTCAACCGGGCCCCTGCTTAATGCTTCCTTTAATGATATGGAATCGTCCTTTGGAATTTTATTTTCTTCTGCTTTACTTTCAGCAATTGGGGGCACAATTCTTGGACTGGCTTTAACAACTTCATCGCTTTCTATTTTTTTTAACTCTTCCATTTTATCTTTTCTTCTATTTTCTATTTCCTGCTTTTTTTCCTGCCGGGCCAATGATAAACAATCCTTGCAATAAACCGGGCGGACTCCGTCCGGCAAAAATGATGTTTTTGTATTTTTACCGCAGCGGGAGCACTCTGAATCGTATCTATAAATTGTATCGGCCTTGCCCGAAACCACTTGACCGGTTTTTATTCCTGATATTTCGGCTTTTCCTTTTACAAAAGCTTCTCCGCTCCTTTTAATCGGCGGCTGCTTGACTGGAGAGTCAAAACTTTTTGTTTCTCCGTTTTCTTCGTTGTTATGCCAGCGAAGAATTTTGTCTTCCACAACTGACTTTTTTCTCGAATACCTTTCACGGGTTATGTTTATTGTTTTTTGGGCGTTTCCGGTTTTCTCTTCCGCTGAAAGAGGCGGCAAACCGCGGGCAGAAAAAGGTTCGGAGGCAATTCCGTCTATCATCAATTTTAAATATATTTCGTATTTTGGCAAATTCACTATGTCTTCGGCCGTAAACGCGGGCATAAATTCAGGCATTAATTCTTCGGCATCGGCCGCGCCGACACGAAAAAGAATAAGTGTACCAACATTACCAAATACCGCGTATTTTACTGTTTCTCCTAATTGCTCTATATATTGATGGGCAACAATTATATTCAGCCGATATTTACGGGCTTCGGAAAAAATATTGGCAAAACTATCGGTTGTAAAATTTTGGAATTCGTCAATATACAAATAAAAATCCCGGCGTTCTTTTTCTGGCATATTCACGCGACTCATAGCCGCTAATTGAATTTTCGTTATTATCATAGCGCCCAATAAAGCGGAATTATCTTCGCCGATACGCCCCTTGCTCAAATTAAGAATTAATATCTTGCCTTCATCCATTACATTGCGCATATCTATTGAGGACTGTACTTGGCCGACTATATTTCTTATCAAGGAGCTGGATAAAAATTGCCCGACCTTGTTCTGGATAGGAGAAACTGCTTCTGAAGCGAATTTATCGGCATAGCCGGCAAATTCATTTACCCAAAAAGCTTTTACTACCGGGTCCTGAATTTTTGCTATAACCTTTTTACGAAAAACTTTATCCGAAAGCATCCTGGTAACAGCGAGCAGAGTCGCACCAGGATAGTCAAGCACCGCTAAAATGGAATTACGCAAAATATATTCCAGCCTGGGTCCCCATGAATCCGCCCATAATTTCTGAAATACGCCGACCAATCCCGAGGCAACCAAATGCCTTAAATGCGGTTCAACATGCTCCACCACGTTAAAAGCAATCGGGTATTCCATATCCGCGGGATTAAAATAAATAACATCATTGATGCGGTCAGACGGCAAATACTCTATTATTTTTTCCGCTAAATCCCCATGCGGATCAACAATTGCTACTCCATGCCCGGCTCTGATATCCTCTATTATCATATTTTCTAAAACTGTCGTCTTGCCCATTCCTGTCTTACCGATTAAATACATATGGCGGCGGCGGTCATCTTTTTTAATCCCAAATTTACGGAATTTATTGCGAAATGTTGTTTCGGCAAAAATTGTTATTTCATCATCAAACATAAATAAATTTATTCTTTATTTTTCCAGTTTTTTAATTAATAATTTGCCACGTCTTACGCAAAGGGTAAATTGCTAGGCGGCGCGCTTTTTTTTACCGGTTCTTCTTCGGATTCTTCGGGGGCAAATATATCTTCTTCTATTTTTTTTTCTACTCTTAAGTCAATTATTTCTTCTTTCCCATCTGCTTTTTCTTTTTCATCGTCCAGAACATCTGAAAAAATATCTTCTTTTCCCATTCTTTTTTCTTCAAACAATTCTTCTCCGACTGTTTCTTTCCCGACCGGCAAGGACATCGGCGGTTCGGCTTTACGCCCGGGAGCTTTTTGTATAAGCGGGGCTTTAACGGAAGCTTCTACTGGAAAATGCCAAAGCGTGGCTAATTCTTCTATATTATATATTTTAG
>QMNH01000191.1 GCA_003647675.1 Candidatus Falkowiibacteriota bacterium
GAATGTTCCCACCGCGATCGGTGAAGTATGCAGCGGGGAGACTGGTCGATCCATCGGGTCGCCGAAGGATCGGAATGTTCCATTGATTCCCGTCGGCTAGGCGTACGTGAAACCCGGCGGCGATGTCACCCGGGGCCCGGGACATGATGTCGTCCGGTTTCACCGGGGAGCAATCATCGACCCCGATCCAGGCGGGCGACCCGATCGTCGGTTCCGTCCAGGTCTGACCGTCGGGGAAGTATCCGAACCGAACCGGGCGACTGGTTCCGCACTGAATACAAACCAGGGATCCCCGTCCCTTGTCAGGACCCCCGACGATTTCACTGGTCAGAATGTGTTCGTCGATGGCGCCGTCGACCAGGTAGGCCAGGCCGTTCGCCCGTAACAGGTCGCGGTCGATCCCGTCGTGTTTGGCGATCGCGGAAACGTCCACCCCCGGAAGGTAATAGATTGGTTGCATGGCTCAATCCTTGCTGCGAAAGAAACTTGATTAGACCCCAGAACATTCGATCCCCCTGGGGGCCCTGATAACGTCGCCAGCGGCCCCGGTTGAATTAGGGCCCCTACGTCGCGACCGGACAGGCAGTCGCCGTATCGAACACCAGGGGCGACGTCAGCGTGTCGACAGACCGGGGCGAAACCATTATCGACATTTCCCCGGAATCGGTTCCCGAACTGGACGCCCCGTCGGCTGTCGCGATTCCGTTCAGGGCTTGAATCGAAATATGAACCGTCGCGACTTCCGCTTCCAGAACCGCGTCGTTCTTTTTCTTTCGCAGGAAAACCTCGACCCCGTCCGCCCCGTCTAGCGGCAGACCCGCCCCGTGCGGTCCAGCGAATCCCATGTTTCCCCATTCGGCCAGGTCCGACGTCGCGATCGCGATCGTAGGGTTGAACGAATTGATCGCGGTGAACGTCGGCCAGGGGAGGCTGTTGTCACCCGCGCTGAACATTTGAACGCCCGTCTGAATGTTCACTGACCGAACCCCGTCGACTTGCGTCCCGTTAATCAGGACCGGGCCCAGACACCAGCGGTCTTTTCCACCAGGCGTACCGGACAGCGTCACGGTTCCCGCATACGCTAGCGGCGGGTTCGTCCCGTCGGACGTGATCGCGAAACCGAAATCGATCGTCGCGTCGTCCGTGTGGGATGCGTTGATCGACCCCCACGTCATTAGGGACTGCGCCGCGGTGAACTGAATGTTATCCGCGCCGACCGAACGGGCGGCGAACTTGACGACTTTCTGAAACGTCAGCAGAACGTTCCCGCCCGACGTGTCCGCCGACATCCCGTCCCCCCCGCCGTTCAGACACAAATCTAAAATCGCTTTGATGTCGGTCGACGTCGCAACGACTCCAGGGGCCCCGCGATCGATCACCGCCATGTCGAAGAATGGGGCGCCGGCGGACTTCGCCCGGCGAACGTCCAGACCGCCCGTCGTCGCACCGTTTGACAGTTGCGAAATCATCGACGCCGTCGGCGATGTCGTGTTGACCGCGTACAGCGTATAAAGTTCTTTCACGGACATCGCTCAGACCCTCGTCGTTTTTCGTTTTCGTTTTGCGCCCTGTTCGATTTCTTCGACCAGCCAGTCCATCATAAGTTGCCCCATCTTCTTTTCCTCGACTGGCGTGACCCGCGTCGTTTCGTCCCAGATATGCGGCAGGCCCCCGCCCCTCGGTTGCATCGTCACATAACGCGGGCCGAACGTGACCAGGCGGGCTCGTGATGGGAACGCCTTGATTTTCGACCAGTTCAAAACCAGATCCTTGAACGTTCCGGTCAGGACGTTATCGACGCCTCCGCCGTCCTTCGCGAACCCGGCTTTTGCCAGTCGCCGTTTGCGTCTCAGGTATTTCGGTGATCGCGTGTCGTGATGATATTTCTTCCGGCTGAACTGTTTGAAATGTCGCGGCAGATACACAGTCCGCCAGTGGTCCATTACTTTGAAATGGACCCGTTTCATTATCCGCCCGCGTAGGTTGATCCCTAGTTTTCCCCAGTCCAGGGTTTCGACAATCTTTGTGTTGAATATGAAATAAGCCATTCACGAAACCAGCCCCCAGGCGACGGTGAATTCGCATTCCCAAAAAGGACCGTGTGCGCGTTCGGCGTCTTCCTCGAACGCGGTCCGCATCGGGACCGCCGATAGACTCGCGGTCGTAATCAAAAGGTTCTCACCGACGCCCGCCAGGTCGCCGACCTGGTCGAATGTTTCACCCGCCCAGTCTTCAAATCGTTCGGCGTCTTCCGTTTCCGGGGCGGCCTTATCGGCAGGGGCCCGCAGCAACAGCAACAGTTCGCCGTTCGCGATCAGGTTAAATCCCGTGTCCGTTGAATCGTGGACGTAGTTCAGGGCGCCATCTTCGTAGTAGATAACCGCGAACGGGCCCGCGTCGAATTCAAGGGATGATTCCAAAACCTTATGCGTCAGGTGAATGTATTTCAGCGGATCCGCCCCGGCGGGGAGCCTGCCATTGAACACGTCCGACGCGGCTACCATGTTTCGCAGGGCGCGTTTTGCAACGGTCAGTAGCGACGACATTTTATTTTCCCGCCCCGCTGGACTGTTGCCCGCCGATCGTGAACGTGTGGCGACGTCGGAACCTTAGTTTCTGCCCGAACGAATCCGCTTCAATCGTTTCA
>QMNH01000192.1 GCA_003647675.1 Candidatus Falkowiibacteriota bacterium
GCAGCGCAGTACTAAATAAAATTAATTAATATATTCCTTGAATTTAGAATTTAAGGTTTGGGGGCTTCATTAAGCCATTCTAAGATAAAAAACAAAAGTTACTGAGTGCACATTGTTACTCTACGGGTAATTAGCCAAAGGATGAAAATATATAAACACCCTAAAGGGTGAATACCAGGGGCTTATTTTAAATATAATTTTTTTATGATAAATTCTTACTTAAATAAGTATTATCCAATTTATAACCCAACTTTTTATAATACCCTCGTACCCCAATTCCGGAAATGACAGCTAACTTTTCATATCCTTTTTTCTTAGCTATCTTTTCTGCTTCTTCCATAAGTCGTTTACCAAAACCTATATGTTGAACTGCTTTTTTTTTGGAACCGACCGGAATTAATTCACCATAAGTATGAAGTTCTCTTATTAATGCTGTATCAATATTAAAAGCCATTTCATCTCCTTTTGCCGTAATCTCCTGCTGATCAAAAAATCTCACAATTTTAATTGTACTTGATTTTCTTTTTTTCTTATCCGGTAATCTTAATCTGATAAAAGCATATATTTTTTTATAATCCTTACTTTCAAAACTAATAAAATATTCAGTACCCAGTCCGGCCCGGTATTTCCTAATTATCAACTTGGCATCTTTTTCTTTTACTGTCTTCTTTCTGGCCTCACGGCAACGGATGCAACGACAGACCACGCCTTCATTATGTAATATCTGACGTAAGTTGGTAACTAAATTGCCATCCACAATTTCATTGCCAGGAATATCCCTGATTAATCTGTTAATTCTGACGTAAGGAGGAATGTCTTTTTTAATATTTACCAAAAGTTTTGTCAAAGTCTTACCTTTATAGGGCTTATACTTGCCTTTTTTATACCATTGATAAAGTAACGCGGATTTTAATACCACACATGGATAAATTTTTAACATGTCGGGTTGGAATCCCGGATCACTAAAAATTTTATGAAAAGTTTCCAAATCTGACTTAGGCGTAGCTCCGGGTAGACCAGGCATAAGATGATATGTTATTTTGAAACCGAAATCACGGAGCATATTAGTAGCTCTCTTAATATTGGCTATGGAATCATCCCTTTTAATTAAATTTAAAATTTCCTGTTCCAGGGTCTGTACACCGATCTGGACATGAGTACAGCCTAATTCCCGCATCCGCCATAATTCTTCTTTAGTTATATAATCAGGCCTGGTTTCCAAAGTCAAACCAATTATTTTATGTTTGGCTTTTTCATTCACCTTTTGTGCTTCATTTAAAGTCCTAGTCGGTTTTCCATTAGCCGCATCAAAACACCTCTTGATAAACCAATTTTGATATTTCTTATCATAGTATGACCAAGTACCCCCCAATACGATTAATTCAATTTTATCAACACTGTGCCCATTAGCTTCAAGCGCATCCATGCGCATTTTAACCTGATTAAATGGATTGAATTTCAATCTTGCTGCTCTTTGGGCGGCTGGTTCAGAAGCTATATAACTTTTTGGCATACGGGCTTCGTTGGGACAATAAATACAACGTCCAGGGCAAGGATATGGCTTGGTTAATACGGTAATAGGGGCAATACCCGACAAAGTGCGAATTTCCCTCTTCCTTAATAAACGAAGTAGTTTAGAATTATCCTTTTTTCTGTTTAACTTATTATAGTATTCTAAAATCAAAGAATTCGGTATAATAGTAGTATTATATTTCTTGGCTAAATCACGCTTGGCCTGTCGCAAACTCTCTGCATCACCCGGATCCAACTTTATCAAACTTTTAATATATTTTTCTGCTATTATTTTATCCATATGAAAGATAGTATAGCTGATTCCATCATTAATGAAAACACCCGCGGTTATAATGAAATTGCCGAAAAATTTTCTAGCACCCGTAAATTTCCCTGGCATGAATTTGAATTCTTTAAAGATTATGTAAAATCGGGGGATACAATACTTGACGCCGGTTGCGGCAACGGTCGTCTTTATGAATATTTAAAAAATGAAAATATTAACTATTTTGGCATAGATAGTAGTAAAAAATTAATTGATATTGCTAAATCAAACCATCCTTTGGTAGATTTTCAGATTGGAACAATTACTGATCTTCCATATCCGAATAATAAATTCGATTCCTTATTTTGTGTAGCCACCTTACATCACATCCCCAGCCAAAAATTACGCCAACAGGTTGTCAATGAATTTCATAGAGTACTTAAACCAAATGGTCATCTGATCATGACAAATTGGAACTTACTAAATTCCAAGTGGTGGCCCAAACTAATAAATTTTACTTTCAAAAAAATTATTGGCAAAAATCAACTTGATTTCGGAGATGTGACAAAATCATGGAAAGATAATTATGGTCAAGTTCAAACAAAAAGATATTTACATGCCCTAACAAAAACGCAAATCAGAAAAATGTTAGGCAATAAATTCAATATTGAAAAGCAATTTTATACAAAAAAAGATGTCAGTGTTAATTTATTTATTGGATTTAATCTAGTTACAATAGCAAAAAATTTTGAAAATATTGAATAATAATGCTATTATTAATGCTTAAACCATAAATAAATTAAAAATATGGGTAAAAATAAAACATTTTTTTGGTCATTTTTTTTA
>QMNH01000193.1 GCA_003647675.1 Candidatus Falkowiibacteriota bacterium
TATTGAGGATAAAAGCCTTCATTTTTCTTCGGACTTGGCGCTTTTTACAATGCCTGACTTAGCGATAACGGATACTGGAAAATATGTCTCAATGTTCGCACCTGGCGTATCGTTTCTGGCAATACCGGGATATCTATTGGGAAAATATTTCGGCATCGCCCAAGTAGGCACCTACCTGGTTATCGCTATTTTCGCGCTACTGAACATTCTTCTTGTAAGAGCGATCGCAATTAAGCTGGGGGCACATCCCTTGGCGGCTAATTTGGGCGGACTTGCTTTTGCTTTTGCCACGCCCGCGTTCGCGTACGCGACTGCTTTTTACCAGCATCATATTACCGTTTTTTTAATTTTATTAAGCATTTATATTTTACTGCGCTGGTCTAATTGGCTGGCACTGTCTTTAATCTGGTTTTTTTGCGCCTTATCAATAGCAGTTGATAACCCAAATTTTTTCTTATTGTTTCCAATCGGAATTTTCGCTTTTACCCGCATAATTAACGCAAAAAAAGATCATGGCGGCATTTTATTAAAATTTAAACCGGTTGGCATTTTAACTTTATTAATCATGGTAATTCCCATCTCCCTTTTTCTCTTTTATAACCAAAAAGCTAATGGCGACCCCTGGCGATTGTCCGGCACTTTAACCGGCGCCAAGGAAGTATCTGCTAATCATCTCCCGGTTAACGCTAAAAATAATGACAACCCAAAAGATGATGAAAAAAATACTGAAATAACCACTAAAAACGAAAAACATGCTTTCGGCTTTTTTCAAACCAGAAATTTATTTAATGGTTTTTATATTTACATTATTAGTCCGGATCGGGGAATATTGTGGTTCACGCCGATCGTCTTATTCGGAATTTGGGGATTAATAATTACCTGCCGCCGCCATCAAAAATACGTTAATTTAATTACCGCTATTATCGGCATTAATATTCTCGTGTATTCAATGTGGGGTGATCCTTATGGCGGCTGGGCCTTTGGGTCGCGGTATTTAATTCCGTCCTATGCCCTGCTTTGCATCGGCTTAGCTTTATTTTTAACAAAATTTAAAAAACGCGGCCTGGTTTTAGCTATATTTTTTATAATTTTCGCTTATTCGTCCTGGGTAAATACCCTGGGGGCGCTAACTTCAAGCGCCAATCCTCCCCAAATTGAAGTTTTAGCACTTGAAGAAAAAAGCGGACGCGAGGAAAAATATACTTATATGCGAAACTGGGAATATTTAAACAATGCCGGTTCAAAATCTTATATTTACCGCGCCTATGCCGGTAAATATATGACAGCCTACGAATACTTTGCCCTGCTTGCCGTTCTGCTATGGCTAAGTGCCGGATATTTACTAACCAGACTAAGATTTCACCCGAAAAATAATTACCATGAACATAGATAATAATAAAAATTTATTTTTAGTAAAAAAAGAATCGCTTGCGCGGATTAACGTTTGGCTGGAAAAACGAAGCGTAATTTTATTGATAATAATTTTATCCATTATTTCAATTGCGTTTTATATTTATTATTACCAAAACGGCCTAGGGCTGGCTTACAACGACGCCCGCTCCCATCTTGATATCGGCCGACGGGTAGTAGAAGGCCTTAAGCCCGGACTGGCCCAGCTCGGCAGTGTCTGGCTGCCCTTGACTCATTTTTTAATGATTCTTACGATTAGCAGTGATTTTATGTGGCATAGCGGTTTAGCCGGAGCGCTACAGTCTATGATCGCTTTTGTCGCTACCGGAATAATAATTTATTATTTCCTTCGCGAAATCAATGTCGGACTTTTGGGAAGATGGGCAGGAGTCTGCTTATTCGCGGCTAATCTAAATATCCTCTATCTGCAATCAACAGCCATGACCGAGCTCCTGCTTTTATTCACAATGACGGCCGGGGCTTATTTCCTGCTTTTATGGTATAAAAATAATGATATTTTTTATTTAATATTATCCGCTTTCTGGATAATGCTCTCTACATTAGTACGCTATGACGGTTGGTTTATGCTGCTTTTCGCGACAATAATAATTATTCCGTATCTGTGGAGAAAAAAGGGGTGGAAGCGAATGGAGGGAACGGTAATATTATTCTGCAGCTTAGCCGGATTTGGCGTATTATTATGGCTACTTTGGAATTTAATTATTTTTAATGATCCCCTGTATTTTATTTTTGGCCCTTTTTCTGCCCATACCCAGCAGAACCAACTGGAAGCGGCCGGAATATTGGCGACCAAGCATAATTGGTGGCTGTCGACAAAAATATATTTATACGCTATGGCTTACAATATCGGCGCTTTTACCATGGTTTTGGGATTTCTGGGAGCGATAATGCTTTGGTTTAATCGGCGGATTGCGCCGGCCGTCCGAGTCGCTTCCCTGGTTTTAATCGCTCCCCTGCTGTTTAATATTATCGCTCTTTATTTCGGGCATTCGGTATTATATGTAGCCGGGCTGTCCGGTGAAACCTGGTTTAACGTGCGCTATGGCATTATGATGATGCCCTCGATTGCTATATTTGTCGGCTGGCTGATCCAGCGCTTAGCCGGCTTGCGCTTCGTAATCATCGGCCTTTTAGCTTTTACAATCTTCTTTTCTTTTCTTAGCCATGACGCGGTTACGA
>QMNH01000194.1 GCA_003647675.1 Candidatus Falkowiibacteriota bacterium
ATCTTCTTGTCAGCCTCTTTTTTAGGCGTGTACATTTCGCCATTGTGGTGTATATCAAGCATCACCCTTCCCCCTCTAGCTGTTCAATAATCTGATCCTGTAAATCACCCCGCCAATTATTTTGGCGTAGAATTTGTAAGCATTCTTTCAGGTAGTAATTAGCCCTGCATAGATTGTATAAATTCCCATAATTAACGGCCTCTAGTTTTTCTAATTTTTCTATAAGAGTTTCTCTTGTTGCTAATTCGTATTTGCTATGCATCACCCTTCCCCCTCTAAAATCTCACCAATGGAGTGTAGATCTTCTCCTGGGTCACGCTCAAATTCTGAATCTTCATTATCTAACCAAACCCGCCAACCCGACGGCGTATAAAAACCCCAATCGCGAACTTTTGGGCCGGTTATAAATAGCGTCCAAACCGGACCGTCGACAACTTCTAAACGGTGCGCAAATAATGCGCGTCGATAAATTAAGCGACCGCGACCAATTAAACGCACATTAAACAACGCCCGACGCGTGCTTGTCACGGTGTCGTCGTCGCGATAAAATTCGCGCACCTTACCAGACAAACATAACGACATCGACGGCCACGGGTGATCGTGCGCGAACGGCGCGTCGTCGCCTTCAAACTTGTGAAGATAAACATTTAAAAAGCGGTTATTTTTTAAAAGGTGCCAACGCGTCAAATAATCAACGCCGACGACCTCTTTTTTAAACATTTTCAAACTCACGACAAAAACCAATACGCGCCTTTTGAATTTGGCCCCCGTTGGCTAAAAACGCCTCTGTTCGCTTTTGAATAAATGCGCGGTCAATGTCTTTTTTAGTGACGGTTAAACGTAAAGTTTGCGCCGCCACTAAAGCCGCGTTGAATCGCTGATCGTTTTTACTGTGATAATTAATTAATTCGGCGACTTCAACGCCTGTTAATATTTCAACCTCGATTAAACTTTTTAAACCGACTTTTTTTAAAATTTCTTTAATTTCTTTCACAATTTAAACACCTTTTTAGTTTTTATAAACGGTTCGTTTTCTTTTTTAACACAATGCCAACACTCGGCAAACTTGCCAGGCTCAACAATCGCGCGCAACTTGTACAAGTAACCGTCGAAACCGGCGCGCATGATGTATGCACATAATGACGGCGATTCTTCTAAATCATCAAACCCGACGACCTCGAACTTTTTGTCGGGTTCGTCTTCAATTAAATAAAAGTCTTGTTGTCTGCTTTCTAATCTTTTTGCCATATCTCACCTTGCCCCGAAGGGCTTTTAATTTGCTTAATATCTTTTTAGATATTAATAGAAGTTTTCGAAATTTCAAAGTTTATTTTTAAATTAAGTTTTTCGGCTTCTTTAGGTTTAAGCGTTTGCGCGGTCATTATGTCGACCCCGAATTTAAAATAAAATAAACGATATATTTTAGAATCGTCTAAACCCTCGGCGCGTTTAATGCCGGCCCAATATTCGATTGATGTTCTTAAAATCCTTTGCGCTTGTTGGCGTGCTTCGTGCGATTCGGTCACGCGCTTAATACTTGCACGACCGCCGCTTGCGTATTTTGCCGAACTTATCGCATTTTCGACCGACTGATCGACCTTTGCAATTTCGCCTCGCATATCCGCAAGCGTGGCGGGGTCCAACTCTAACAAGTCGCCGTCGACAAATTCGGGCGCGGTGCGTGCGCTCGGTTCTTCAAAATGGCCGCAAAATGGGCACGAAGACAATATGCGTTCGTATACGCTTAAACATTGCGAACACGTCGCGACCGGTATAGCGTCTGACGGCGCGTTTTTGCTTCGCTTTTCTCTGCGGTCTAGGGTCCACGCGCGAAAACCGTCTGGCAATCCGTGCCGGTGTACGTTCCCGACGTGGTCAATTATAACCGCGTGCGTTTTACCATTCATTAAACGCAACCCGCGCCCGAATTGCTGAATGTATAAGCTTAGCGACTGAGTCGGTCGGGCCATGCTGACAACTTCGATCGCCGGCAAGTCGTAACCTTCACCGAATAAATCGACGTTTACAAGCTGTAAAACTTCGCCGCTTTCTAGTTTTCGCGTTGCTGAGTCGCGTTCGTGGTCTGGGGTTTCTGCGCTAACTGCCAACGCCGGCACGCCGTTTTCGTTAAAAAGTTTCGCTGTTTGTTCGGCGGTTTCGACGTCTGAAACAAAAGTAACGCCCCTCTTTCCGAATGCTATTTTTTTATAATGTTCGACAACGTCGCCCATTATTTTAGATTTTCGAACGGCCTTTTTTACACCGTCGCGACTATATTCGCCCGATGCAGTGATTTTAACGTCGTGTAAATCCAAATCGGACGGCGGCGCAAATATTCTATAATCGCACAAATAATTCGCGTTGATTAATTCGCGCATTGTTGGGCCTTCGATCATGCTTTCGAAAACACCGTCGTTTTCAGCACCCAAACCGCAACCGTCGGCGCGGGTCGGTGTCGCTGTCACGCCTAATCCTTTCGCGTTTGGGAAAAGTTCAACACCTTTACCCCATTTATTGGATTTTAAAACGTGGTGCGCTTCGTCGACGACCCAAAGTCTCACGCGGTTAAACCAATTTTTTAAAGCCGCGTCGTTTACTCTGCGTAATAG
>QMNH01000195.1 GCA_003647675.1 Candidatus Falkowiibacteriota bacterium
AAAAATCAAGTGAAAATTGGTAAAGATTGTTATATCGCCGCTTTTTGTTTTTTGCAGGGTTGTTTTGGATTGGAAATTGGTGATTATGTAAGTATAGCTCCGGGGGTTAAAATATTTTCTGATTCGGGGCCAAATGTTGGTGATTTGACAAAAATATATCCTATGAAGCAAGGCAAAGTGATAATTAGTGATCACGCATGGATTGGTGCTAACGTTGTTATTCTCCCAGGAGTCGAGGTGGGGTCAAGAAGCGTAATTGCAACAAACTCTGTTGTGTCCGAAGATGTGCCTCCGGGAGTTGTTGTCGGTGGTATCCCTGCTAAATTTATAAAAAAAATTAATATGGATATTTTGAATAAAGAGTAGTTTTAGATGCAAGAAAAAATGAAATTTTCAATAATTATAGTAAATTATAATACAAAAGAAATTACCAAGAATTGTATTGATAGCATTTTTAGAAATTGCCCGGGTAATAATTACGAAATTATTGTAGTTGATAATAATTCCCAAGATAATAGCAGGGAATTTCTGGAAAACAATTTTGGGAATAAGATAAAATTAATTAATAATAAGACCAATAAAGGTTTTGGCGCCGGCAATAACCGGGGTGCCAGAACGGCAATGGGTGAATATTTATTTTTTTTAAATAGCGACACCTTGATAAATAATGATATTTTTAAACAAATAGAAAATTATTTAATAAACAACAAAGAAGTTGGTATTTTAGCTCCTGAGCTAAAACTAAAAGACGGCTGCCGGCAGCCGGATGTCTTTGGCCGATTTCCCAATATAAAAAATACAATCTTTAATAAATTATCAGTCAACGCCACCTGCAATGACCAAGATATTGATTGGGTGAGTGGCGCAGCCTTAGTAATAAGAAAGAATTTATTTGCACAACTAAAAGGCTTTGATGAAAATTTTTTTATGTATTTTGAGGATATAGATTTATGTAAACGAATAAAAGAATTGGGCTATAAAATAATGGTATTACCGGAAATATCCGTTGTTCATTTAGGTGGAGCTAGTTTTAGTGATTTCAATAAAAAAAAGAAATTTTATTATCAGTCCCAGGATTATTATTTTAAAAAATATTATGGAGTTCTGGCTTTGTATATAATGAAAATATTACGTTGGCCATATAAAACCTTGGTAATTATTTTAAACAAATAATTCATTTCAACAATTATCTTCTTCGTTTTGGCATTTTATTAAAACCATGCTATAATTAATCCAATAATTAGTTAAAAATAACTAAAAAGAGAAATGAAATATATAGAGTTTCAAAGAAAATTTAAAAATTATCCTATAATCAGCTTAATAGACGTAAGAACCATTTTTCCCGATTTTGACCATCGGCGCTTTTATGAATGGCAAAAAAAGGGATACATTAAAAAAGTAATAAATAATTTTTATATATTTTCCGATAAAGAATTAAGCGATTCGGAGATGAATTTTATCGCTAATAAGCTGTATGAACCCTCCTATTTAAGCCTTGAATACGCGCTGAATTATTATTCGCTGATTCCGGAAGTAGTATTTTTGCGCACCTCTGTTACTACGAAAAAAACAAAAAAGATACAGAGCGAAATAAATAATTTTTCTTATCAAAAAATAAAAAAAGATATTTTTTTCGGATACAAGATTATTAAAGCCGGAAATATAAGCTACAAGATCGCTGAACCGGAAAAAGCGATTTTGGATTTCTTTTATTTGAGAAAAGACATAAATACGTCCGAAGATATATATGAACTGCGCGTTAACAAGATTAGTTTTAAAGAAACAGTCAGCCAAAAAAAATTACGGGAATATTTAAAAATTTATAATTCAAAAAAATTAAAACAAAAATTAAAAATATTAAATAATTTAATGAAAGAATAACTATGATTAATATAAAAGAGCTGCGTCAGTATTATCCGGACCTAAAAGGCTTTGAGAGGAGTATTCTAAGGGAATATCTGCAATACAAAATATTAAATATAATTTTTCAAAGCCGGGAGGCCGCGAAAATATCTTTTCTCGGCGGAACCGCCATAAAAATTTGTTATGGCAGTTTTCGGTTTTCCGAAGACTTGGATTTTGACAATTTTAAATTAAGCCGCGATGAATTTAAAAATATTATTTTCAGCGTTAAAAAGGGCTTAGAGCAGGAAGGCTACGAGGCCGGCATAAAATTAGTGTTTAAAGGCGCTTTCCGCGCTTATATTAAAATTCCCAAGTTGCTTAGCTATAATAATTTAAGCCACATGGAAAGCGAAAATTTAACGATTCAGATTGATACGGCCCCGCATGGATTTAAGTATAAGCCGAAAGATTTTTTATTGCAGAAATTTGAGGTATTCAGGAACATAAAGATTACGCCGGCCGATATATTGTTATCACAGAAAGTAGCCGCAATTTTGGGAAGAAAAAGAGCCAAGGGGCGTGATTATTTTGATTTGGTTTTTTTAATGGGCATAACGGATTTTAATTTTGATTATTTGAAAGCACTATTTATGTACTTTCGATTTTGCTGCGCCATTATTCTTCTGGTCTCAATTTCGCTGATCGGTATTTTTCTGGAGAAACAGAATCTCCAGTACCGTAGATCCATCAGCAAAC
>QMNH01000196.1 GCA_003647675.1 Candidatus Falkowiibacteriota bacterium
TCCCGGAGTTAATTCCTCTTCCGCGATTTCGGCAGTGGCCGTTTGGCTTAAGTTCGGCTGGACAACACCACGGTTGAAATAAAGCCGGCCCAGTTCAAAGCGGTAATCAAGATTATCCCTGGCTACTAAATTAGCTCTTTTAAGCTCTTCAATCGCGTTATCACTATCGCCTAATGTTTGGCTGGCAATCGCCTTACCGTAATAAGCGGCCGCTAAATCGCCTTTTTTAGCTATAGCTTCATCATACCTTTTTATTGCTTCGCTGATATAAAATTCCTTTTCGGTTATATCGGTCTCAGCGTTAGAACGCGCCATATTTACCAGCGCCAGCCTCATATAAGGGACCGGATTCTGCGGCTCTAATTCTGTTACTTTTTTGTATAACTGCTCCGACCATTCCAAGGCGCCCCTAGTGTAAAACGAGGCATTTTCATAAATTAGACCCAAAGATTCATTGTTGGCCGCTTTATTACTTGCTATTTCAACCGCTTTCTTGCCCTTTTCAATTGCCAGACTTAAGTTTGTGCCCACATCAGCCTGATCCTGGCCTTTCAAGGCCGACTGGTTAGCCATTATCATGTAACTGTTGGCTAAATTCAAATAATAGCCATCCTGATATGGGGCCAGGGCTACAGCTTTATTAAATTTTTCAATTTTAACGGTTAATTCCGGCGTATTCAAGGCTTGCTTGGCATAAACATCGGCCAAATACATTTTTAGGCCAATTGTGAATAATACTACCACACCGGCGCTGACGCATAAAAATATTGCCGCCAAAGCTAGCGCGTATTTCGCGGAAGCCCGGAAAGATAATGTTATGGATTTATACTTTTCCGGATACATAACAAGCGCGGCCGCCAAAGCGAATACGGCTATTAAAACAGTAAATAAAATCATTGAATTATTTTCCGAAAAAAGAATCGAAAATAAAATCAAAGAAATAAAACTGGCGAACAAACCGAGCAGTATCGGATTAACTTCTTTTTCCTTTGTTTTTATTAACGTTAAAAAAGAAACCGATAATACAATCAGCATCTGAATAACTATCGCGATAGCTCCTAAAATTCCAACCGTGGCCAGTAATTCAAAAATTACGCCGGTAGCGCTGTCAAAACGCACGTTCCATAACGGTGAAGCATTAAAATTCTGGCTTTTATATTTTGAGAAACTGTAATAAAAAGTGGAAGGGCCGGAGCCGAGTATCGGATTTGCTTTCAGGCTGGCTTTGGAAATATCCCAAGACGCGTCGCGGGAAAGGCTTACTTCAGCCGGTAAATTCATGTTTACTACATTAAAATTACCCAACACCAATAAAATAATCAAAGCCAAAAACACGCCCAATGGAACTAATAAATTATTCGTGCTTATCTTGATAATTTTCGCCAAAAAGAACATTAATACGATTACCATGCTGACTATGGCGATTGGCCAAAAAGTAAACCCGTTAAGTAAAGCTAGAATAATTAATCCGGCCAATAAAGCAATTCCGAAAATAATTTTAGCCGGTATTACTAAATAACTTCTTTCCTTTGAGATAAAATCCTTAGCTTGTGTAACGGTAACTACTAATAAAGGTATAACTGCTACAATAAACATGGTCAACGCGGATAATGATCCGATCGGATTAAAAGTCTTGGCTTTCGCGATATTAAATGGAAGAAGATAAAAACCGTTTATCTGCAGTAATGAATAAATAATCACCAAAAAACTGGAAAATGCCAGCGCCCAAAATATGGTTTTTATTCTCTTCATGGTTATGTTATTAACCACTAGATAATAAAATAAAACAAAAATAACAACCGCGGCCAATCCTTTAGTGGCGCTGCCGTAAGACCCTATCAGGCTGTCTTTGCCACTTACGGAAAAAAAGGCGGAAACAGCGAAAATAACCACCGTGCCAATAATCGGCCAATCCAGCGGCGTTCTTTTTAGATTTAACTCTCCTTGTATTACCCCCTTAGTTACCCATGCCACTAAACCGATCAGGACAAGAAAATAGAATAAAATCATTTTCTCAAATCCTAAACCCTGGGCGGCAAATCCGGTGAAGAATATCGGACACAAGAAAAATATCAAGCTAATTGCGCCGACAATAATAAAATCCAGCCCCTTTGTGGAAGTAGTTTTAGCGACAGACGCGCTTTTTACTGAAGTTTGTTTTGAGTCTTCCATAAATATTGATTAGTAAATAAATTATTTAATATATAAATTACGCTATTTACGCTTTTTTTTACTATAAACCAAGCCAAAAAATTTCTATCCACAAGCTTAATGCATGGTTCGTGTAAAAACTAACTATATAAACATAATATCAAAAAGAACAAAAAATGTCTATATAATAATTTTTATTAAATATTACCGTTAAAAATATCTAAATATTTCCCGGCCGAATTCTCCCAATTAAATTTATGGCTTACTGCCGCTCCCCTTGAAATTAACAAATTTTTTAATTTTTTATTTTTCAATAACTCCAGCGCCGAGCTTGTAATTTCGGTAATATTATGCGGATTTACCGTTAAAGCCCCGTTTTGCGCGATTTCATAAAGGCTTGAGGCGCCACCGGCTATTGTCGGACAGCCGCAA
>QMNH01000197.1 GCA_003647675.1 Candidatus Falkowiibacteriota bacterium
AAGGTATTATTGCCGAACAGGAAGACCGGGCCAACACTATGCATAGTATTTTATCAGAATTGGTTCATCCAGAATAATTTTATAGGATTTGTGGGGGTATAGTATGAGCTATCATTGTGACCATAACGCCGAAACGTGTTTAAAATGTGTTATTGAAAAATCCATAGAGATCCAAACAAAAGAAATAGTAACGGCGTTGATAGCAATAGCGAAAACCGAAGAGTTACGGAAAGACGTAAAAAGGTTTTTAGATTGTCCGTATTCAACAGAGGATTTAAAAAAGTTATTCACGCCGACTAATTGGAAGTTTTGGACGTGGTTTAAAAAAGAAACTAAATAATTCTATAGCATTTGTGGGGGTAATATGAGCATTATTATTTATTGTATTTTGGGGTTAATATTAAACTATTTAATAGGGTGTATTGTGTTATCAGCATTTGACACAAACAATGTTTATTATAGATGGCTAAGTAGAGATCCTTCCTTTGGCTTACTAGCTACCATAACTATTTCGGGGTGGCCGGTATTGTTGTTTTTTATGATTAAGTATAAAAAGAATTTATAACTTCAGTGGGGGGAATATGAAAATAGAAAAGTTAAGATTAAGGAATTTCGGACAATTTGAAGACTTTGAAATAGTTTTTAATGATAGTATAACAAATTTAATAGGGATCAACGGGGCCGGTAAAACAACGGTGGGCCTAACGGCATTATGGGCTGGGTTTAAAGGTATCTTGGAACGATCCACAACGGGCCATTTAATCGGTGAGCGTTTCCGGTTCATTACGGCGGGTAAGAAGTCCCTTGACGTAGAAATAACGCTACACGATGAAACCAAAGACATGGACATAGTGTTTACGCGGCATATCACCAAGACCACCAATACAATAAAAATAGACTCTTCCAGTTCATACCCGGCGTTGGATCGTGAATATATAGAAAACCTTTTTAACGTGTCTTTTCTATCAGCTACACATTTTAGCGCGTTAACAGGTAAACAACAGGCGGCGGCAATGGGTATAGATACAGCCGGTTATGATGAAAATTTAAGAATTAAGAAGGAAGACGCGAAGGGTTACCGCCGGGATATTAAGAAAATCGGCGAATTAGTACCAGTGGAAGAGTGCGAAAAGAAAGACATTAAGGCCCTTCAGTTACAGCACAAAGCGGCCACGGAACATAACCAGACACAAACCAAGTTAACCGCCCAACTAAGTACACTACGGGACAAAGTAGAAGACTTAGATGAAGATATTAACCATGCTATTACAGATTTCGAGGCGACACGGGCGGCCCACGAACAGCATATAGCCGTATTAAACGAAGAACGTATAACCGCCAGTACTGGTATAAAAGAATTTGTAGCAATAGAAGACCCTGTACCTATTGAACCGATAGACAAGGAAATAGCCGACATTGTAGAGTCAAATGAAAATTACTTTAAATATGAAACATATAAAACCGGATTAGCAGAAAAGGAAGAGTTTGAAGAGTATCTAAATAAAAATCTTCTTTTACAAAAGGATATACAAGACGAACGCCGGGCGTATTTGATTTCTAAATCATTTGGTATTAAGGGCCTTCAGATAGACGAAGACGGGAACTTAACCAAAGATGATAAGTTAATACGGGAACCATACTTTAGTAAAGGCGAATTGGAAGTACTGGTAGCACGCATAGCGATGGCCTTGAATCCTGAATTGAAGGTAAGGTTTATTGATAATTTTGAACTTTTGGACGATGACAATCAAGCTAAATTGATTAATCATTTAACTAAAAAGGGTTTTCAGATCATAACGGCCACGGTAGGTAAGGTAATCAAGGATAATAAATCTGTATTATTACGAGAATGTAAAAAGGTGTCCAGTGGGCCGATAGATAGCGCGGTTGATACCAATGAAGCCTGTACGGAAGACCCTGACGATTTCGGCGAAATAGAAGAGCCTGGAGAGATTGTTGGAGGGCATCCGATGATTGATAAATATGATAAGGGTATGGAACAACCGCGTGACGATTTTGGCTCAACAGGCGAACCGGTTGACGATGATGACGAATTTTAACGGTGGTATCATGGTTGCAAAATCTAGCCGGGTGGTACGGTAATGAGTCCGTTTAAACTGATTTCATTGAGCAAGGCCACCCACCACCAACTATAAGGAACGGTACGAATTTTGTTTAAATCGCTACCAACGCGGGCCGTCTTTTATTTTAGCTTTTTTTGAAAGTGGGGGTTTTTAATGGACGTAATTTTAAGTAATACAAAAGATCATAGTTTATTTGAGTTGTACGAGGATAACCGGGTAATTACGGAACAATCAATACAGAAAATGATTAAGACGTTAGAACACAAAAATTTATTATCTTGTTTTCCGTTGGTTGTCTATAAAGACAAGGGCCAGATGTATATAACAGACGGCCAAAGGCGATCATTAGCAGCCAAACGGTTGGGGTTGACGGTGTATTATATCATTAATAATAAGTGTACTAAGGATGATATACCGCGCATTAATACCGGGCAAGTGCCGTGGAAAATGGAAAATTATTTACACAGTTTTTGTATAAAGGCTCAATACAGTAAACA
>QMNH01000198.1 GCA_003647675.1 Candidatus Falkowiibacteriota bacterium
CACCACGGACACCGTTCTCTATATGTACTATGGCAACGCCAACGTCAGTACGGATATAGCCACCACGACCGGGGTGTGGGACAGTGATTATCTTGGTGCGTGGCATTTTAATGATAATGCAAATGACTCTGCTATAAACAGCTATAATGGAACACCATCAGGCGGTGTAACATATGTGAACGGTAAAATTAAAAAGGGTATAAGAACAGACGCAAGCACAGAATATATAAATCTTCCCGTAATTGAAGTAGGCGCAACCTATACTTTGAGTTTTTGGTCAGAATTTCCTCTTTATAATACGGGTTCTTGGCGTACACTTTTTCAGAGGCAGGGGGGTACTTATCACCATATTCTTGTTCAGTCAGATGGACAATTGGGTATTTATAATGGTTCTTTTTATTCATCAGGATATGATATTGATAATCTACAAGCAGGATGGCATTATATAACAGCGGTAGCATCAAGCGGAACAACAAAGTTTTACATAGACGGTTCAACACTCGCAGGAACATCAAATAGCGTAGTGACAGAAGAGGTTTCCCGTTTCGGAAATCATGATTCAAACCAGGAATGGGGATCATTTGACGAAATACGTATTTCAAACACAGCAAGGAGCGCTGATTGGATAGCTACTATTTATAATAATCAAGATAATGTAGCCGATTTCCTCTCCTTTGGCCCGGAAAAGGGCGCTACGGTTGAATTTATTTCCATTATTGATCCAGACAACGGCGCTGATACGGATTATACGTCGCTTTCAGACTGGGAGAATGCGATAGAAACTGATCTAAGCGTTGGTACTACCAAGGTATTTTCCCATTCGACCGCTTCCGGTACTATTCCTGATGGTTCTACGGTTGTTGGCGCTACCAGCGGCGCTGTCGCAACCACTACCCATATGACCGCAAGTACAACATCAGCCCAAATCATGCTAACCAATATCGCTTCCAGCACATTCCAGTCAGGCGAGACCGTATATATAGAGGGGCAAGCCACTTCGTCAATTTATGTGATCCTTTCTAATGCCGGCAATTGGGTTATTACTACGGCTAAGTGCCGATCCAGTTCAGGCAGCGCCGACACTGAAGCGCTCACGATTGACGGTTGGACCACCACAGACACCACCTACATTAAAATTTATACCGATTCAAGCGAAGGCTACCGCCACAGCGGGGTATATTCCGCCAGCGCCTATCGCATAGCCACAGCCAGCCCGATTATCATAAACGAATCAAATGTACGGATAGAAGGACTGCAAATATACCAGAACAGTGATATAGCCGCCAAAAACGCCATAGAAATAATCGCCGAAGACGCGGATTCAGACATTAGGATATATCAGAACATTATAAAAGGCTCGGGCAGTTTTACTACCAATTCGCATGTCGGCATCAAGGCCAGCTCTTCGGCTAAGATTTACAATAATATTATTTACGGGTTTAATTTAACTGATTCAGCCGGATTATACCTGTCTGGCGATAATTTTGATTATTATATATACAATAATACATTGGTAAATTCAAATACTTGCATGGCGCAAGGCGATGGCTCTACGGTAGTAGCCAAAAACAACATTGTTCAGAATTGTACAAATTATTTTGCTGGCACCTATGACAGCGCCTCAGATTATAATCTTTCTTTGGATGCAAGCGCCCCGGGAAGCAATTCCTCTACTAGTACGAGCGTAACGTTTTTAGCCAGCACCAGCGAAGATTTTCATCTACATTTTGATGATACCGGTGCCCGGAATAACGGTATTAGTTTAGCAAGCGATTCTGACTTAGCGTTTAGCGATGACATAGACAGCCAGACCCGTTATTACCTTTGGGATATTGGCGCGGACAAGTATTACGGTACTAACACGGCCCCGATGATAACAAGCGCTTCCAGCAGCCCGAGCGAAACCACCATGGGTGCGGACGTTACCTTTTCAGTTGACTGGACAGACGCAGATTTAGAAACCGTTAAGCTTTATGTCTGTAAAAACGACAGTATTTCCACCACCACTCCGGGCTGTGACAGCGACCAGACTTACTGTACTGACAGTTACGACTGGGATAGTCTGAATGACCCTGTAGCCTGCTCTTATACCACCCAGCCGTCCGAAGAAGGGGAAAATTATTATTATGCTTTTGTCTGCGACGACCAGGTATCCTGCTCTACTTCTACGTCCGGCATTTTTGACGTTACCGCCACTATTATCTGGGACGGTTCCGCTTCTACTGATTGGGGAACCGCCTCTAATTGGAACGGTAATCTTGTGCCGACAGCTAATCATGACGTAATAATAAATGGCGACTATTCTAGCGCTCCGACCTTAAACCTTAATTCCGGATCAGCAACTATTAATTCTTTATCTCTTGGCTCTACCAGCGCTTCCACTTTAACTCTTTCTAACGGTTCAACCACGAAAAAATTGATAGTAAGTGGGGGTATGATTATTGGTGCTAATGGTGTTTTGACTCATACTACTAATACCACCGCCCAAACTCACGTCATCAATTTAGAAGCCGTTAATTTAACCATAGAATCAGGCGGCAGTATTAATGTGGAAGCAAAGGGCTACAAAAGCATAGAAGG
>QMNH01000199.1 GCA_003647675.1 Candidatus Falkowiibacteriota bacterium
CATGTTGCCAAAATTCAGGCCAATAGCCAGGAAGCCTCTTCTTCCGAAATAAACGGATGGAAAGCCGAAATCATACCGATTCCTTACGAAATAAAAAATAAAACCGCGGGCGGGACAATAAAATCCTCAATGTACGAAGCGGCGCTTAACAGTGAAATTGATATTCGGGCAATCATTGAACTGGCTAACGCTTTCCAGTGGTCAATTGATTTTGCCATGGATCCGCGCGTCGGTGATACTTTCAAATTTATTTTTGAAGAACGCTACCTTAAAGGTGAATATGCTATGCCTGGCAGAATCTTGGCAGGTATTTACGTAAACGACGGCACGACTTATGAGGTGTTTTATTTTGAGGAGGATGAAGATAATATGGGCTTTTTTGACAATGAAGGCAATTCCGTGCAAAAAATATTTTTAAGAGCTCCGGTTTCCTATAAATATATATCATCCGGATACACGACCGGCGCGCGCTACATTGCAGCTTTTAAAGCGTATTCTTCTTCCCACATGGCGATAGATTATGCCGCCGCCATCGGCACGCCGATACGCAGTGTCGGCGACGGCACCGTCGCTTTTACCAGATACAGCAATACCGGCTATGGCAATTTTGTCAGCATTCGCCATAACGGTACATATACGACAAATTACGCCCATCTCAGTAAAATATACGTTAAGGGCGGCCAAAAAGTAAAACAAAGCGATATAGTCGGCACGGTCGGTTCAACCGGTTATTCTACCGGTCCGCATTTGCATTATGAGATGGTAAAAAATGGAATAAAAATAAATCCATTAAATGAAGTCCTGCCTCCGGGAAAACCGATTAAAGACGAAAATAAAGAACGCTTTTTAAGTGAAGTTGAGAAATATAGAGAAGAGTTGAATAAATAACTTTAAAAATAATAAACCGCCTCTTCTGCTAAAACAGTGGGCGGTTTAAAAATTGCTCATTAATTTTAATTCATAGATAAACAGTATGGAAATTGTTCTACGGTTTTGTAAAAAATCCAGCCTCCATTCTTTGTTTTATACCAAGGAAATTTTTCCCCGACTATCTTTACTCCTGTATAGCTCCAAAGAATTTTTCCGATTATTTTGCTTTTCGCGTCCGGACGTTCTCTTATGTTAATCCCGGAAGCTACTGTTGTAAAAGTCTTCGCTTCTTTGTAAAGTATAACTTTTCCCGCCGGTTTGTCGACAAAAAAATCAGTTATTACTAAACCGAATACTTCTTTTCCGAAATCATTTCCGACCAATTTTGTCCAGGCTCTGTCTCTGCTCACTATTTTTGCTCCTACTTTAACAAAGACATAACCTGACCGCACCAGAGAACAAATCCAATCATCACAGTTCAGGGATTTATCAAGGGGATGAACGTTGATTCCTGGTTTAGCCCAATAATCTATCGGCGCAAAAAAAGTATAACCTTCTTTCTCCGGATCCGAGGTCATAAAATTTTTCCCATGAACCCAAGCATACCGAACTTCCTTAATTTCATTTTCGGGATAACCATAATAAACTGAAATTACTTCAAGCCAATCATTATTGATCACCCCGGTTGATAATAAAAATCCTTCACCATAAAACATTCTTGCCCAAAAATCTTCAACGACCTTACTCTTTAGACTGGGTTCTTCTCGTATATTAACAGTTCCGTTCACCTCCGGCCGAAGTTTGATATATTCCCAGGGCAGCGCCTGCCCGATTCCAAGAATACAAACGACTAACACAATAACGGCTAAGACTAATACAAAAACAGAAAATTTTACCAAATATTTATTTTTCATGAGCATCCCTCCCTTTTTTCTCCTATTATTTGTTTATATTTATAGTTAGTATGTATATATTACTATAATTTTAAAATATGTCAAAAACCTAATTATTAATCTTGGCCTGGTTATAACACAAGTTAAGCATATAAAAAAACGAGGCCAAAGGGCCTTATTTTTGGTTTAATACTGGAAATAAAGCTTTATCATGACTATACAAAAATTTATTGACCTAATATTAAAGAAATGCTAGAATTTTAGTATAAATTACTTTTTAAAAATAAAGCAATATGAGCACTTTAGAACAATTTCCGCAACCTGGTGATGAATTAACGTCATCAGAACAAATACAGGAGGAAAAAGAAAAAATGGAAATTAATAACACTACAACATTTCAAGAGGCCATAGATGGAGGAAATCTTACCGAGGCCGCGGCTTGGCTAGAGAAAGTCAAATCCGATCCGAAGTATGATGCCAGATGGCTAGACCATCGCAGCCGTGAAATCATGAGGGCTTTCTGTGATACCGAACAACTGGATGAAGCTGAAAAGTATATAGACTACGCACAAAACGAAAAAGGCCGCCGCGACCGTAAGGAAAAAATTGAACGGTTGCGCAATCAAGCAAAATAAATTTTATGTTTTAATCAGGGCCTTAACTGTGCTACAAAATATAATTGAAGATAATAAAACGAGGCCAAATAGCCTTGTTTTTTATTACCTCCCCCGAATTAAGACTTTATTATAGTCAGATAAATTTAATTGACCATAAAAAAAATAAATGCTAGTATTTCACTATAAATTACTTTTATAC
>QMNH01000200.1 GCA_003647675.1 Candidatus Falkowiibacteriota bacterium
ATCTACCGCTACAGGGTACAGTCAACGGTGAGTCCCTACAGGGATCGTCACCCAAGTTGCAAGGCAACTGATGGCCTGTAAACACGAAAACACTCTAGTTCAGCCGGGATCGGTAGAAAAGTACGGCGATGAGATCAAGATAGATCTTAAAACCGGCAAGCTGTTTTGCCGCGACTGTGATATTGAGTTACCGTTCGAGGACATTGAGTTCTATGATCGGGATAAAATGTCAGTCGGGATCCCTACAAAGTTGGTCGATGAGTAAGACTTGTTCTGTTTGCGGGGAACGTAGCTATAGCGATTTTTGCTTTAGACATAAGCCCCGCAAGCGAATATCCCAAAAGGGACGTAAGACGCTAGAATACGAGGTTTGGCGTGATACCGTTGCTATACCGCATCTGAACGAAAAAGGCCGTAGGTGCGCGCTGTGTGGCTCTACCAAGCGATTAGACGTCGATCATATAAAGAAAAGAGGATCGCACCCGGAACTACGTATGGAACTATCTAACGTTCGGTTTTTATGCCGATCGTGTCACATAAACGAAACTTGACTTTATGTTGTGCTTATGCTAATATCTAGTCAGTCAATAATAACGAAAGGATCGCCAAAATGACTAAATCAAAAACAACTAAACAAAATAAAGAAACCAAGCCTAGCAAAAAGGCCAAGAGGAACAAGATACAGTTTGTACGACTGTTTTATATCTTGATGTTTTCCGGCGCTGTTGCAAATACAATTTTCCTTGCTATGCTAATAAGCAACCCGGAAACGGGTATGTACATTTTAGCGGGTTTTAGTGGCATATCAGCCATCTACTTCCTATACAATGCAATTAAATAAGGGGACTATTAGGGCTACCGACCTAACTGACTAACGCCCATATTATGCGTAGCAAACTACTATTAGCGATTGCCGTAACAGTTATTGTTATCGGACTGATCGCGGTTGTGATCAACACCAATACAGAGGTGCAACTACAACAACTAGACGTAAGAACTAAGCAAAATGAGATCAACACCTTAGACGAATTAAACAAGACATATGAGATCAAGCTAAAAGATGCTGAGGGCGATGCCGATCAGATCAAACAGCTTGAGCAAGAACAACAAGAATTAAAGCAAGAGAACGAACGACTACAACAAGAGTTGGCCGCTAAACGCGCCCGGCAAGCCGAACAAGCCCGGAACGTGGCCTATGCCGCCAAGCCGGTAACAGTCACCGGTGATAAACAGTCGTGGCTAGAAGCTAGTGGGATCCCGGCCGATCAGTGGTGGGCGGTGGATCAGATAGTTTCGCGCGAAAGCGGTTGGAACCCGAACGCCGTAAACCCGACATCGGGTGCCTGTGGCTTAGGTCAACAGTTACCGTGTGGCAAATGGGCGGGGGCGTGGAACGATCCGGTGGCCGCGCTAAAAGCCCAATATGGGTATGTGGTAGCCCGGTACGGTGGTTATGCACAAGCGGTAGCATTTTGGGAACAAAATCACTGGTACTAGTGGTACAATAAGTAGGCCGTCGAAGCCCACCCTCGACGGCACCTTGAGATTGAGTTTAGTAGGTGATAACCCCCCTTGCGAGAGGGGGTTATTTTATTCCCTCACGTATAAACGGTATCTGTTGTTCGATGGCGCGAATAACCAGATCGGCCGCTTCTATCTCTAACAGAGGTAGGTTCTCATTATTGTCTACTCTACTCAGTGTTTCTATAAGTTCATAGGCTGTGGCTTCATAATCATCTTTTATCGGGATAAAATCTCTTTTAACAAGGGCTAGTGCATACATACCTAGTGTCGGTACATATGGCACCGCCCTATGCAAATCTTTATGAGCCTCAACATCTAGCGTTGGGATCAATAAACGGTTTTGTCTTAATTTTTTACTGTCTACTCTTGCTGTCCAGTCTTTTCGGTAGAACAGTACGTGGTGTCTGTTGGTTTCGGACAAGGGTTACTTACCAGATTGTGCCAATCGGAACGATACACCTGTCCAAGAAGCGATAGCTGTCCAAATCATTGGGTTACTCTCAACTACACCATACCAAATCAGTATCGAGTAAATGGCGCCTAGTCCAACACCAATAAATGTTTTCTTGCCGTCTAGGAACTCTAATAGTTTTTTCATAATACTCCTTTAATTATTTAATACCTAAAATACGTTTAATGGCCGCAAACACTTCTATCCAGAAGTTTACAAACCAATTAGGGTACTCAGGATCAGGTTCAACCGGCGGTTCGACCGGTGGCTCAACGGGCGGTTCTACTGGTGGCTCGACAGGGGGTTCCACGGGCGGTTCGATCGGTGGTTCGACGGGTGGCGGGATCGGTTCAGTGAAATCATCACAATCTACTATATTGAAGCCGTGGGTATGACGGATATTACCACCGTTATAGCTGTACGCGGTCATATAATACTTGCCACCTAGCGAGTTGGTGGCTTGTGCTACTACATCGATCACGTGGCCTTTTTGATAGCCCTTGATCGCCTTGGCGTCCGACCAGTTATTAAATGAAAAGTCCCAAAGTACGGCCGCTTTATTTAGGATCACTTTCTTATCCTTGATGTTGTCATATTTGA
>QMNH01000201.1 GCA_003647675.1 Candidatus Falkowiibacteriota bacterium
CTAAGGGCTTGTCTTATCGACAAATCGGAAAGCTTTTGAATGTTAATGAGGGGACGGTGAGGAAGAGGATGAAGGAAGAAATGGAAAAGCGAAAAGCGAAAAATTAAAAGTAATTTAAAAATTAATAATTAAAAGTGTTAAGTATCTAGTATTAAGTATAAAGCGATGGATAAAATCAAGATTAATGATCAATGTTTAATTAATTATGGAAAATATGGAAAAAATAAAAAATAAAAAATTAATATTAATTCTAATCGCAGTTATCACTACGGTATTTTTAAACGTGAAAATAGTTAGGGCCGCGGAGACATGGTATATGGCTTCATATATGGTTTTTGAAATGGACGGCACAGACAGAAATTTAATTGAAGATGGTGGTAATTCATTAAGACAACTAGCTCCGCAAGGATGTATGCAGGGTTACAATGGAGACATTTCAATGGGTCAAAAAAAATATGCGGTAAAAATTATGGGTGGCGGACAAACTGTGGAAGCTGTATATTGGTATGCTTATCAGTCCGGAGGAAATTCGGGGAATATATATTTAGGAATACAGGATGATAGTTCTGGATC
Organism: Candidatus Falkowiibacteriota bacterium; assembly: GCA_003647675.1. GTDB lineage: Bacteria > Patescibacteriota > Patescibacteriia > Patescibacteriales > UBA12075 > B7-G4. The sequence goes on from QMNH01000201.1 coordinate 574, forward strand.
TCCAAGTGGTACATATCGTGAAAGCGGAAATGCTAAATATTCCACAACCTATAGTGCCTTACCTGGTACCGGTCAGTGGATCAAGGGGACATTAACAAGTCCCACAGTTCTTACTAAAGACACTGTATATTGGGTTATTTTTGATTTTTCCGGATTATCAGGCACTTCTTTGTCTGCATACCTTGACGATTATGGGGTCGGGGCCGCTTCAGGCTGGCACTTGGGTATTAAAATCGATACAGGCGGAGGATATGGAGTATTAGATACCACCACACATATTAGGTTTATATTAATGTCTTCTGATTATTCTGATTATGGTTTAATAAAGTCCCGTTTAGGTTATGCTAATGACACTTCTTTCTTTAACACTGTTTTTCCCTTATATCCAATAAATAAAAATGATGAAGACACTCTCTACCGTTCTGTAATTCAAATTCAAGCAGTGGATGAAGCCTGGGCGAGAAAAGACGGGGACGTGGCTAACGGCGGTTGGATAGACGATAGTGGTAATAGCACTGCTTTCACATTTGTTGAAAATATTTCGGCTCCTGATTCTAAAGCATTTTTTGACTATAATTATGGCCCGGATTCTGCCGATTCCATATATGTAGAAGATACAATCGGAAGTAGTGGGCAAACTAGCGAATGGAATGGCACCGATACTATTATTCCTGGCACGGGTTCTGCCCCGGTAAAAAGTGGTGACTGGGATTCAATCGATTACCGTATAGAATCATGGACTAATACAATTGACAACTGGGAAGATACGGGACAGGGTATTACCACCGCTTTAAACCAGTGGGCGACCTGGGAATTTTGGCACAAAGTCTCCGACAATTTTGTTAATGGTGATACCCCGGAAGCAAAGCTTTATATTGGCGGTGGTGGCGGCGGAACTACTTTAACCGGATTAAGATGGAGTTATGAAATTAAGGATCCATATTTAACTCAGTCCGCTTACCGTTTATTCAGTAATATAGCCTCTACCGCGCCGGGCATAGTTATGGCCGCGAGCAATACTCCGGCTACGCTTAGTTCCGCTGGACAGGCTTTCCGTTTAAGAATGCTTATGAATGTAGTGACCAGCTCTTTAACTAAGGAGTTTGAAAATTTTAAACTTCAATACGGAGAAAAAACCGGGGCAAGTTGTTCAGGCGTTAGTTATTCAGACGTAACAAGCACCTCTAGCATAGCTTTTTATGATAATGCCGGAGTGGCGGACGGTACGCTTTTAACCGCCACTGCGACTGACCCGATAAACGGCATTAATGTCATAGTCAACCAAACCTATGAAGAGGAAAATAATTTTACTAACTCGGAAACTGAAATCGCAATTGGCGAAGACGGCAAGTGGGATTTTTCGCTTTACGATAATGACGCGTCTGCTTCTACTACTTATTGCCTTAGAATTATTCAAGTAAACAGCATTGAACTGGACGAATACAGTATTTATCCGGAAATTACTACTGCTCCTCCTTGGGATACAATAATTCAGAGAGACGGAATTATTGAAAATGACCAGAATTCAGATACTTTAACTTCCCATACCGCGAAAATCGGAGAAAAATTCAGAGTAAAATTACAAAAAGATACTGACGAAGGAAATTACGCGACCTACGTCTATACACTCCAGTACGATAAGAGCGATAACTCCTGGCAAGACGTTCTGGGGTCTAAAGAAATAAGGCCGGCATTATCCAAGATCGTAAAAAACCACATGACTATTGGTGGACCGGAAGCGAGCAGTACCTGCGCCATTGGCAAAACCTGGGTTAAGGGCAAAGCCTACGAAGGCACGAATCGCACCAAAGCTTTAAAAATATACGGAGACACCTGCACGGAACTGGCTTTTACAGTAGATACGGCTAATGCCAATACCGGCACAACCTACCGTTTTCGCTTAATTAATTTAACTTCCAGCTCAACTTTTAATTCCTATATCGTTTATCCTTCGTTTACAACTGTTAGCACAGGCAATAACACTAAAAATTATTCTA
>QMNH01000202.1 GCA_003647675.1 Candidatus Falkowiibacteriota bacterium
TAGTTAGTGTGTAAAAACTAGTGCGAAGTTAAAAATTTAAGATTTTTGCAGATTTTTTATAAAATTTTTTGAAGTGATATAGTAATATCAGTGAAAACAATTTTATAAAAAATATGTGAAAATCTTAATTTTTAAGCCGTTGCTAGTTTTTACACACTAACTAAACAATAGTATTAATATAAAATAAGCGCTTTCATTAAATTTTAGCGCTTATTTAAGTTAATTTTTAGTATATTTTTGAAAATTTGTCAAGGTCTTGACAGAAGACTTAAGAAAATCTAAAATACAATAACATATAGATTAGCACTCTTAGGAAACAAGTGCTAATTAATTTTTCTTAATAATTTATTAAATAAATTACCATAATCATGGCTTTACGCATTTTGTGCTATGCGTTATGAGTTATGCGTTATGAGTTAAGCGAAAAATATGAACATAAAACCAATTCGCGACAAGGTAATTGTTAAGCCGATTGCCGAAGACGAAGTTACAAAAGGAGGAATCGTCCTGCCGGATACCGTAGATAAAGAACGCCCGGAAAAAGGCGAAGTAATCGCTGTCGGCGGCGGCAAGACTCTTGATAATGGCCAAAAATTGCCTATGAGCGTAAAAGTCGGCGACATAGTTATGTTTAAAAAATATTCTCCTGATGAAATAAAAGTTGATGATCAGGAATATTTAGTAATTGCCGAAGACGATATTATGGCAATATTAGAATAATAAATTAAAGCAGAATTTATATCGCGTTATGCGTTATGAGTTATGCGTTATGAGTTAATATGTCTAAACAAATTATTTACAACGAGGAGGCCAGAAACGCTTTAAAAGAAGGCGTTGATAAATTAGCTAACGCGGTTAAAGTTACGCTCGGTCCTAAAGGCAGGAACGTGGTAATGGACAAAGGCTATGGCGCTCCGCAAATTACAAAAGACGGTGTAACCGTAGCTAAAGAAATTGAGCTGGAAGATAAAAATGAAAATTTAGGCGCCGAGATTGTGAAAGAAGTCGCTTCAAAAACAAACGATATAGCCGGAGACGGCACTACCACGGCTACAATTTTAGCCCAGGCCATGATACACGAAGGGTTAAAGCTAGTTTCATCCGGAGTGGATCCGATTGAAATTAGAGTAGCAATGGAAAAAAAAGTTAAGGAAATAGTCACCAAATTAAAAGAAATGAGCAAAAATATTTCATCAAAAGATGAAATAGCACAAGTAGCGTCAATCAGCGCTAACGATAAAGAAATTGGTGAAATTATCGCCGCAGCAATGGATTCAGTCGGTAAAGACGGGGTAATTACCGTGGAAGAGGGCCAGTCTTTCGGAGTTGAAAAAGAAGTTGTAGAAGGCATGCAGTTTGACAAAGGCTATGTATCGCCTTACATGATAACAGACGCCGATAATATGGAGGCGGTTTTCGAGGAACCCTATATTTTATTGACCGATAAGAAAATAGCTTCAATCCAGGAAATTTTGCCTTTGCTTGAAAAAATGGCTCAAGCCGGCAAAAAAGATTTGGTTATTATTGCCGAAGAAATTGAAGGCGAGGCATTGGCTACTTTCGTGGTAAATAAGCTGCGGGGAACTTTTAATGTTTTAGGAATTAAAGCCCCGGGGTTCGGCGACAGGCGCAAAGAAATGCTTGAAGATATCGCCATATTAATTAACGGCCGGGTAATATCAGAAGACATCGGTTTAAAATTGGAAAACGCGGACATGAATGATTTAGGCCAGGCCAGAAAAGTAGTATCCTCCAAAGATAATACAACTATTGTTGAAGGCAAAGGAGATAAAGATAAAATAAAAAGTCGGGTTGAAGCAATTAAAAAAGAAATTGAAAAAAACGACAGTGATTTTGATAAAGAAAAATTGCAGGAAAGATTGGCTAAACTGGCCGGTGGCGTAGCGGTAATCAAAGTCGGGGCTGCGACTGAAACCGAGATGAAAGAGAAAAAAGATCGGATTGAAGACGCTTTGAACGCTACCCGGGCAGCCGTGGAAGAAGGCGTAGTTCCTGGCGGAGGATTGGCTTTGGCGCAGGCCGGCGATGCTTTTAAGGAATTAACCGAAAAGAAAGAAAGCACAGCTGGTGAAAGAATTATTGATATCGCCATACTTGAACCGATCAAGCAAATCGCGCGAAACGCGGGCAAAGACGGATCCTTGATTCTTTACAATATAATTCGTGAGAATAAAGCCGGAAACAAGAATATCGGCTATAACGCGGCTTTAGATAAATTTGAAGATATGATCCAAGCCGGAATCGTTGATCCGACTAAAGTGGTAAGAAGCGCTTTAGAGAACGCTTCAAGTGCCGCTATTATGTTTTTAACTACTGAAGCGGTTATAACGGATAAACCGGAGAAAAATGAAGGCGGCGGCGGCATGCCAGGCGGAATGCCAGGTGGAATGGGCGGCATGGGCGGCGGAATGCCGATGATGTAATATTTAGATAATATAAGTTCAAAAAAGAAGTCCGAATTTTTAATCGGACTTCTTTTTTAAATATCTAAAACCTACAAGCTAAAACCTACAAGCTAAAACCTACAAGCTAAAACCTACAA
>QMNH01000203.1 GCA_003647675.1 Candidatus Falkowiibacteriota bacterium
CATAGATACCCTCACCCCGTTTAACGTTTTCGCCCCGCGTTACAACCTCTAGGTGTTCTACGTTTATACAACCTCTATTGCGGCACAAATGATCTAGCACCTTGCCATTAGGGATCTTGCCCCTTTGCTTCTCATATTCAATGCGATGGGCTACGCGGTATTTACCGGGACTTGTATAGACACGCCCATACCCATAGGCTGTTTTTGCGCCGGTATGTTCTATGCAATCAATCATAATGCTTACCTCAAGAAGCTGTCCAACTCTTTTTCCCGGTCGGACATTTCGTTCTTAACTTTGATATATCTGTGTACCACGTCTAGGCGGTTCTCACCGATCCGGGGTGACTCTAATCGGTTCTCTAGTTGTCTGAGCATATACATCATTTCGCCTACGCCCTCGGGCTTATCACCAAAGTATTCTAAGATGTCACCGAACTTACGGCCGGTGGTGTCGCTAACGTTATCCATATTAAAGTAGTCCTTGAGCGCCGGGTTGGCTACCTCATCAGTAGCGATCGTACCTTTGGCCGGCTTCTTTGGTGCGTCCTCGGGTGCCACCTCTGTTACTTCTAAGTCTTGCGATAGATCATCAGCCATTTATTGCCCTTACGTGTATTAGTTCGTTATTAACGTCCATATCTATTATCTCATAGTCCTTTAGTTCTTGTACCATCGACGTTGCCTTGCGCTTGGTACCGTACTTGTTGACCGCTGAATAGCCTTTAGCCTTGGTGGTGTACAGTCTGACGTGACACTTGTTTCGCTCATCGTCCATACCGAACATTGGCGACTCGAACGCCGGGGTAGTGATCAGCAAGGTACCATCGGGGTCTAGGGTACTTTTGATCGCCCTTAGCACCGCGACTGGATCCTCTACGTGTTCAATCACCTCTGACATTATAATCAGATCAAACAGTTCGTGATTATCCTCTAGGTAGTCCTCTAGTGATCCCAAGATAAAGGTAGCATCTAGCCGATGGGTGGCGGCGTTCTGTGTAGCATACTTGATGCCATCTTCACTCAGATCAACACCTGTGCCAGTGGTGCCGGGGATCTGTGCTAGTACAGTCATTAAAGCAAACCCATCTAAACAACCTAAGTCTAGGATCTTCTTGGCCTTGATCTCTTTAGCCACATCTAGGATCCACGCTACCCGTGGTATGTGACGGTGCATTACAGTTACTTTGTCGGGGCTTACTGGTGCAAAGTGATGATCCCGGTAGAACTCATCGTATTCGTAGTTTTCAAACTCAGTTTCGTTTGGCTTGTGCATTTTGCTTCACCTTTTCTTTAGCTACTGTTTCGGCATCGTGGATCGGTAGTTCATAGACACCGAACTCACTTAGGCTAGGTAGGATCACGTAGTAACGTTTACGGAACCACCCCTTAACTACTATGGTTGCTTCTGGTTTCAGATACTTCACTTATCCCCCTTTATATGCTTTATCCACTGTTTCGCTACATCTGACCAATCTGTACCCTTGACAGGGGTACCAGTCTTGTGATCCTTGAGTGCGGCTACTACTTCTTTTATAAACTTCTTTTGCTGATACTCATCACCATAGATGCTATCAGTTTCTATCTTGATCCCGGACTGTACGGTTTCGTTCAGCGCCGCCATATCGGTAGTGACTGGATAGCACAACGCTTCTTGCGCCTTGAGTGCTGTAATACAATGGATCTCTTGAAACTCGGTAGGATACGCCCATACCTGTGTGTGGGTCATAGCCTTGGCTAGTGTTTCGTGATCCACCCGGCCGTGTACTGTTACACCCATATCCTTAACGATGTCAAACTTTGCTTCCATACGTTGATAGAACTCATCTTCACCATTGATCTTAACCCAACTTTCCCAACCGTAGTAGACGTCTAGTGTAGCGTCGGGTACTTCCTTACGGATCGATGGCCACATACGCAATAGAGTTTCAAGCCCTCTGTAATATGCACTAAAGTAACCAACCTTATGATTGGGATCGGGTTGTGGCAACTCAAACTGTGACTTCTTTAGTCCGTTACCTATGATCTTGAAGTTGTCGTCCGGTGTGTCCGGGTACAATGATCGATGATATTCGGACTTGACGAAATAGATCGCATCATTACGTGGCTGTACGTGTCCCGGTGTCAGTATGTCGTGTAGGTCTATGATCTTAGTCTTGGCTTTGAGTCCATCAGCGTACTTAGGTGATCGCCATACCACTAGAGTATCGAATTGATCACGCTCATCGAACTGACGCCACGGCTTGTATGTTACAAAGTGCATTGGTATATCACGTGCTAGGTTCTTCGGTGGGTTGGCATAATCTGTTACATCGTCTATGTGTTCTTCGTTCACGTGATTATAAACCGTAACAGAGTACCCTAACTTAGCGAACTCACGGCTTAGGTAAACAACCGCTTCCTCGGATCCACCCATACCCTTGTCCAGTGTATGCGCGCCCCAATCCTCATAACCCTCACCACAAAAGAACGCGATCGACTTGTCCGGCCACGTCTTAGGTTCAACCACGTCGTCACGTAACCACTTGAGTCGCTTGTCATATCGGATCGTTTCGGG
>QMNH01000204.1 GCA_003647675.1 Candidatus Falkowiibacteriota bacterium
ATTAACCGCCGTTGCTGGGACACTTTTACCTACTGGTCTAAATTCACCTTTACCAGCTCCGTATGTGAAATAATTTACAACATCCAAGGCAACAGGCGCGCCGACTTTACCGTAACCGTTAGGTAAAAAGGCTTCCCTAGTTCCAGCCGCCCAAGGGTTTTTATTAAGTGCCATTGTTCCAACTGGGGGCAAGTGCGTAATATCAATGTATAGCGACTCTTTATGTTTAAAATATACGTTGAAATGTTGTTGCCCGAATGAGTTAATAATGTTTTTATCCGATGTTTTTTCGGTTGTTATATTTACGGTGTCTTTTATTATTAAATAGTCGGTTTGCTGTTCACTATTAAATGATAATTTATGTATTGAATTATTAATAATTTCGGGTATAATGTCCGATTCTACGTCAAGCATTTCTTCGTTAGTATCTACAAAATCATTGTACCAAATATCAGTTACAACAATGTGCGATTTTGGAGGAACTTCTAAAATTTGTGACATTGACATTAACGAAAAGACTTTAAATTTAGCCTTTCCGTCTAGTATCATTTGTTCTAATAGTGGTGTAATCATTTTACTATCTTTTAAATATAATAAATTGCTAAAAAAATATCTTGATTTTTACCGACTCCATTAAATGAAATTTTAATGTCATCTTGACCGCTTAAAGGTCTAGGTATAAAATAATATTCTTCGTCAATTGATTGACTAGATAGCAACATTGTATGTAGTTTTTCAATTATTATTTCGTTGTTTACCTTAAAAGTTATTTCTTTTGGTAGGTCGGCTGGGTCGGCGGTTAATTCTAGGTTGTTAAAAATAACTAAACCTAACATAGTTCGAGCCGTTCCGCTTAAATCTATATTTAAATCTTGATTGTCACCAGCAACTAAAGGAAAATAAAAGCCTTTAATTCGTTTTTGTTTTTTGATAAATTGTCTAACCGCTTCAATTGATGCGTTTGGCTCGCCAGCAATTTCCATAAATTGGGGCGTGTTTACTAGCCCTTTTTGATTTGGGGCTTGTCTTTTTGCTGGGAAAGGTCTTTTTTTCATGTTGGCGCTAGTATTTGAAATAATTTGTAGTTCTTCACTTAACATAATTAATGTATTAATAGTATAAATAAAAAAGGGGGGCGGCAATAATACGCGCCCCCCTGTTTATGGTTCTAATGAATTAACTTTTAGAAAGTTCCACGCGGCGAAATAATCGCGCCAGCTCCTTCAAGTGTTAATCTAATATAAGCCGTTTCATTATCCTTTCCAACTTCTAAATTATTAGAAAATCGGGCTGGGACTTTAAACTCTAATAGCGGTTGTAAAGTTAAAAGCGTGTCAAAATCGAAACTCCAATCTGAATCAAAATCGGCGCTTTTATTAAAATCTGGTGACATACTCAAAACAGGTATTTGTTTTGCAATAACTGTATTCGCTTGCTCAATTGTAAATTCGCCGAGCATAGTTTTAATATCACTATCTAAGGGCGTTATTGAGGTAATTAAACCCGTCGCCGTATTCAATGCGATTAATGTAAAATAAGCGCGTTCGATGCTCATAGTTTCACCTACATTTAGCTTGTTTTCTGTTAAGTTAGTGAAGGGAAAGGCTCTACTTTGCACATTTTCAAAGAAATTGAAATTTTTTGTTGAACCGTCAATCATTAACGTGTCATAAATTACGCGCGTTGTTCCTTGTTGCTTTTTAATTCCGTTATTACCGAATTTATCAGCGGTGTTAATCATTTTATTTTGGGCGCTTACTTGCGCGAATTTTGGAAATCTTTTTTTCATTTTATTAGGTATATAATTAAACTTTTTTTTTAATAGTCTTTAATAGTGGGGTGGGGGTTCTAGTATGCAGAACCGTAACCGCCGCCGTCTTTATAATATCCGACACCGTAGGGACTTTCTTGTAATAAGTCGGCTGGGTCGCCTCCTTCTTGTAAAAAATCTATTTCGTCCTCGCTTAATGCCTCGGGTAAATTTTCGATAGGGTCGGCGTATTGTATTACCTCCTCGTTTTCTGAAAGCATTCCAGTTTCTTGTAAAATTTTATATACTCCAATTGCAGCACATCCAGCGCCAGCGTTTGGCGCTTTTGCTAGTGAAGCAATTCCAAAACCTGAAGCTATCATTATTAGACCTTGCGAAGTTGGATTTTGATTAACGGCAATTTTTTCTATTGCTATTGCTGGTATTGCACCAAGCGCGCCCGAGGTTACCGCTTTAAATGCGGCTTTCGATTCACCAGCCGTTACAAATTCAGATAAAAAACCGCCTTTCTTTTTTGGGGCTTTTCTTCTTTTTACTGGTGCGCCTTTCTTTTTACGGGTCGGCGTTTTTCTTTTTGCTACTTTAGTTACTGACATAAGTAATTATTTTTTTTTGATTGGTTTGGCAAGTTTCAACGCCTCGTTAAAGCCTTGCATTAATAGAGTCGTATCATTTTGATTAAACCCCTCGAATACTGTTTTATTTTCTACGGTTTGTACCTTATATATAGATCCGCTTTTTTCTATAAATATGCGCGTTGTTGGCGTCAGGTGCTTA
>QMNH01000205.1 GCA_003647675.1 Candidatus Falkowiibacteriota bacterium
CCCACAACCCCAGAGAATCCCCCAGAACAGACTTTACCACCACTACCAGAATTACCCGAGCCACCAAAGCCCGGCGTGTACCCTACGTATGAGGCGGCCAAGAACGCAGCAGAGAAAGGCCAAGCCCCAGTATATGATAACAAGAAAGGCGGCTTTATAAACATTAAGTCTTGAGTACCACAACATTTATATACTACTACTACTACTACTTGTTTATGAGAGTACAAATAAAGTACACAAACGAACAAGAAACACTTTTCAACATATTTAAAAAAAAGAGCGTGCGCAAATGAGGCGCGTAGTATGTCAAGGTTGCGAATACCGGTGGATCACAAAAAGCCTAAAGCTATACGTAAGCTGCCCGTCGTGCCTAGCAAAAACAAAAAACGACGGAGAGGAACTAGAATAAAATGAAGTATTGCGGTTGGAAATGTAATTATCGTACTTCGGACAAGAAAAAAATATTTTGTCCGTTTTGCGGGTATGAACTTGCGAGTGATAAAGAAAAATGATAATCACTTTTGAGTTATGGAATTTTGCCGCGGGTATTGCTGTTGGCTTGATATTATCAATTATTTTATGGTTTTGGCTTTTAATAAAATATGGGTAATAAAATATGGGTAGAACAACAGAGGAGAAAAAAATAAGTGATTTTCCCACGTTTAAAGAAATGTGCGTCATACTCAAAGACGAGTGGAACGACGAAACAATATTTTTATACTAAAATCGGAGGGTTATTATGATTAATTGGAAAATCAAATGTATTGAGTGCGAAAGGCCAATAATAATTACTATTTTGGCGTTAATAGCGGTTTATACTATGGGCATAGCTATCGGTTTTGGCCTTGCTAAATATATGCTATTCAACTAATGGAGGGTTATTATGAAAACAGAAGAAAAAGAACATTTGAAATATATTTTATTTGAACAAGCAAAAGTTTTAATCCCTATTTTTTTACTTGCTTTATATGTATTGATAACAATATGAGGAGGTTAATTTATGAAATCAGAAAAAGAGATAACTGACTGGCGAAATTGGCTGAGGGCAAACACAAAAAGAGAAATACAAATCCAAACGCTTAACTGGGTTTTAGGAGAATAGGAGGGTTATTATGAATTTAGATAAAGAAGCGGAAAAAGCGTATAGGAAACGATTTGTAGGTAAAGACCTCGGGGCGGGGTTTCCTATGTTCAAAATGGGTTTCAAAGCCTTTAACGAGGATATACTCGGAAATTAGGAGGTTAATTTATGGATAAACAAGAAATGCTTTTTGAAATCCTTGAAGAAGCTACAATATTTGAGAGGTTTAAGTTTTGTTATTTATATTTGAAAAATCCAAAACATTTACGAGAAAGAGTAGAATATGCGAGAAAATTAGGATTATAGGAACTTATTTTGAAATAGTTCAATTTAGCCTTCTTTTATAGAAAGGTTTATATAGTTCCTTTTTCACCTAAGTAGTATAAAGGTGATAAACAATGAATAAACAAGAAGAAAAGAAATATGAAAAATTTATAACAACTCACCCAAATAATTTACAAGATTATGCTCTTGAATTTGCTTGTGAAAACAAAGAAGCTTTTTATCAACATCTTGATGAACAGGGGTATTTATGATGAAACAAATTAAGTTAGATGAGGACACACACAAGAACCTTTCTCTTTTGAAGTTCGAGCAAGGGCTTAAAACACACAAAGATACTATCAAGTTCCTTTATGATTATTGGGAACGACAACAAGCTTAACGGGAGGGTTATTATGACTTGTAAATGTGAAATGGCTTTGGTTCGATTACTATTCGCTCGGTTCGATAAATATGCTTGTATCAAAAACGACCAATGGTATAAAGACTTGAAAGCAGAAATATTAGACAAATAACTGACCCTTACTATATCGGTGGCGATACTATGAAAAATAGCTTAAAAAACAAAAAGGTTCTGGGGGGTGTTGTATTTTGGTTATAAAGCGGCTTAATGCCTTTGAGAGCGCACGCGAAGAAGCCGAGCGAGCCAAAGACAAGAGTAAAGTAGTACCCTTACGGCTCAATACGGCCGAACTGGCGCTACTTGAGAACGACGCGCGCCTATTGCGCCAAGAGAAAATAGGCACAACAATAAAGCAGCTAGTCGAGATCGGGCGTAATGTATTACACGCGCCCCAAACGGCCGCAATTTTAGAGGCGGTCTTTAATAATGAACGTAGAAACGAGCGCCTCGGAATAGTAGAGGTAGAGCCTAAATTTACGCAAAAGTAATACGTTTGTAGCCGTTTGTGTAATACAAACGGAATTGTAAGCTTACTTAATGAAAACGAGGTAAAAGAAAAATGCGAGAATTTGAACGAGTGGAAAGAATACCGACCCAAGGGCCTTGGAAAACACCGAAAGAAACTTTCGAGTTCGCAGAACTCTTTAAGGGTATGGAAAAAGGAGAAGTATTTAAGTTTCCGATAGACGAGGCGCAGAGCGACCGCGAGCAGCATAAGCTTATGTTGCGTGAAAAAACCCGTATGAAAAGTGCTATTAAGCTACTTGATAGGG
>QMNH01000206.1 GCA_003647675.1 Candidatus Falkowiibacteriota bacterium
CGACGTAATCGACATGGTGGCATTGTGCCTGTCTACTATCGGCGTCAATCCAGAAACATCGACGCCGGTTAGCGTGGCGACGTTTTGTGATGTGACGGCCCAGGTTGCCGGCATCGAGGCCGGTGCGGGGACTATCGATTTAGGTTTTTGGAATGACATCACCGACCCAGGTTATTCGGCGCTAAAGGATGCCGAAAACGACGGCGACCAGCGCGTGTTTAAAATTTCATTTCCTGATAATGGCGATTTGGTTTTTGAGGGCGTCGTGGCCGGTGTCAATTTTACCGATATACCGTTAGACGGTTCGCCGGCGTTGTTGGCAAACATCACGTTGATTAAAAAATCAGAGCATCGTTTCTAAATATGAAAGTTATTCAATTAAATATCGCCGGGATTGGCGACGTAGAATTGCGCGAACCGTCGTTAAAGGCGGTTCGGCCTTTTCTGTCTATGATGGGAACCGATACCCAGGGCTTTATGCTGGAAGTGTTGAACGTGTCGGTTTACCAGGACGGCGACCAGGTAAAAGACGTTGACGAATTAATCGGTTTATCTACGTTATCGGAATTAATCCCAAAGATTACGGAACTGCTAGGTTTTGATAATGAGGACGCAGAACCGGGAAACGATTAGCGGCCGATGAAATGTTTTTATTTTCATTGGCCGAAAACCTGCATTGTTTTGTATGCGACCTGGAGAGAATGTCGTTTACCGAGTTAATGCGGTGGTCAGATTATTTTAAACAAAAGCAACGCCAGGCAGACCCGTAGCCGGACTGGTCGAAACCCGAAACAGTGGCAAAGATATTTAAATTATGACCGATACATTTACAGCGCAATTAATTGGTGCGAAACAATTAGCCGACGCACTAAAGGCGGTGGGGCCGGCCGTTGCCAAGCGCGCATCAAAAACCGGCGTGAGAAAGGCAGCCATTAAAATGCGAACGCATATTAGAAACGCCGCGCCGCGCATTAATGGTAATTTACGCAAGTCGATTAAATATAAAGCCGTTCGACGCCATGATGGTTCGGCTATGTATCGCATTGGATTGTTTGACCGTTGGTATTATAAAACGCTAGACCTACAAACGCGCAGGGGATCGCCATTAAATCCCTGGATGGATAAGGCAATAGAACGGCATATAGGCGAATCACAAACCATCATTATTACCGAGGGCATCAAGGCCGTTAACTATGAGGCCGGCCGGCAAAAAGCTAAAAACGACGCGGCCATACGCGCCCTGGTAGGATTCTAATGGCAACACTCGCAAGCCTGGCGGTAAATTTAGAACTGCAAACCGCAGAATTCCAACGCGGCGTTGCAAAAGCAAACGGCCACATTAACAAGCTAGGCAAATCGACCAGGAACATCGACAAGGGTTTAAAGAATGCCGGGCGTTCGTTTAAATCGTTCGTCGCGCAGGCGGCGGCATTTGCGGGTATATCGTTTGGCGCGCAATTTCTAAAGGGCGTGATCGAAACAAACAGCCAGTTGGCAAAAAATGCGGATACGTTGGGCTTGAGCATCGAGGCATACCAGGAACTAGAATTCGCGGCGGAACGGTCAGGTATAGCGACCAGCCAATTTACGTCAAATATGACGGCATTTGTTAAGCGTGTCGGCGAGGCACAAAACGGCGTCGGGCCGTTGGTGTCAGGGCTTAAAAACCTGGACGCCTCATTGCTTGAGAATATTGTTAGCGCAAAGGGCCAGGAGGCCGCGTTAAAGGTCGTCGCCGATGCTATCCAAAATTCTGAAAGCGCAGCGGAACGGGCCGCCATAGCGAACGCGGCATTTAGTCGTTCGGGTGTGGCGATGGTGGAGGTACTCAAAAACGGCTCAGAGGGTTTAACCAAGTTTGCAAAAGAGGCGCGCGCCCTGGGCGTCATTATTGAAAACGATTTAGTCAGGGCGGCCGCCAGGTACGACGACCAATTATTAAACTTGCAAAAGAGAATGTCGGCCACATTTGGTACGCAATTTTTAACCCTGGTAACATTCGTATTAGATAACGCTAACAAGGCATTCGCCGCTTTCTTTGGTCAGGTTGAAAAGGGTTTAAATACCGTTAGCGCAGGATTCCAGACCGCGTTCGCCGTATTTGATTTAATCAGTGTCGAAAATATATTACGGCCGTCGGCGGCATTAGAAGAATTTAACAGCGTCGTATCATCAATCAATGCCGACCTTACCGTAATGAACGCGGCGATAGACGATACCGTTACGGAGACATTCGTATATGAAAACCAGGTAATTGCCGCCAGGGAAGAAACCGAAAAGTTTAACCAGGCGGCACAGAATTTAACGAATACCCTGGGCGGTGAATTGCCGGCGGCAGCGGAAACCGTCGCGGAAGATTTAGACGTAATGACGCGCGCGCTAAAATTAATCGAGGCAGAATTCGAGGCGCTAGACAATCAGGAGGCGAAAGATTTTGCCGGCATTGTGGACGGGTTAAGCAACGCGACCGACGAGGCAAAAAAACTGGACGAACAATTAGAAAGCATGGCGGGTGATGCAATCGCCGATA
>QMNH01000207.1 GCA_003647675.1 Candidatus Falkowiibacteriota bacterium
AACTGAATATTTATACGCTATAACGCCACATTCTGAATTAGGTGCTAAATCGTTTACCGGCTCCTTCACTTCCCCGCTAACCGATTTAACCCTGGACACAACTTACTATATCCGTACTTACGCCACTTTGTCCGACGGTTCTACTGTATACGGAAATGAAATACAATTTACCACGCCTAAACTGCCCAAATATCGTTTTAATCCGGGTGGCAGCTATAAAATGAAGGGATATTTGAAATTTAAGTAAGGACACGGAAGAATATTTTTAGTTTTTATTTTTGAAATCAAAATTAATTTTTTCTAAACACGATTTTACCGCTGATTTACCGCTGATGGCTACGTTGATAGGACACTGATGATAACCATGTAAATCTTTATACAAAGTAAAAAGCAAAAAGGGAAATATATAAGCGCCCAGGCTGCTATATAGCAGCCTGGGTGCTGAAAAACATAATTAACATATGGCGAAAATAAATAAATACACTGTAAAATTGTTTTGCGATCACGGGGCGGCCGAGTTCAATCCAATGGCCATGTCCGTAGAGACGAGGCATGCCTCGTCTCTACGAACGCGGCGAACCATGCAAACACAGCTTGTCCGCATACCCGTAATGATAAATAAAAAAAATTGACAAAATTTAAAAATTAATGTAGTATAATATACAGGGAAACTTTTTAAATTTATTTCCCTGTATAAAGCATTAATTAAATAGATTTAAACGTGTAATCGCCCGTTTAAATCAAATAATATTTATGATCAACAAAGAAATATTGGCGCGAATAATTTTGGATTTTAATAAAATTAAATTACCGGATATTATTGTAAGGGATTTAAAGATAAATTTGGAAATTCCGATCAAAAGAGCAATTGCTATCCTAGGCCCGAGAAGAAGCGGCAAAACCTATTATTTATATTCCTTAATCAATAAATTACAAAAAAAAGGAATAAAGAGAGAAAGTATATTGTATGTTAATTTTGAAGATCCAAAATTAGTTGGAGCGCGATTGGAAGATTTAGCCGCCTTGATTGATGTTTTTTTTGAAATATATCCTGAAAATAGAAATAAAAAAATTTGGCTGTTTTTTGATGAAATTCAAAATATCAGCCAATGGGAAATTTTTGTAAGAAATATTTTAGACAAAGAAAAGGCGCAGATTTTTATAACAGGATCTTCTTCAAAACTGTTATCCAAAGAAATCGCCACTTCTATGCGGGGCAGAACATTAAGCTACTTAATTTTACCGTTTTCATTTAAGGAATTTTTAAGAGCCAAAAATATTAAATATAAAAAATATCTTTCTTCAGGCGATAAAGAGAAAATTTTAAACGCGTTTAGAAAATATTTTTCTTCCGGCGGTTATCCGGAAACAATCCTTTATCCGCGGGAGAAGGAAAAGATAATTAAAGAAATTATTGAAGTGACTATTTACCGCGATCTTATTGAACGATACGGAATAAGAAATATAAAAATAATTAGATTAATGTTTAATTATTTAATTAAAGCCAAAGAGTTTTCAACACATCAATTTTATAATTTTTTAAAATCAATGAATATTAAGGTAAGTAAAAATACCTTATATAATTATTTAGAGCTTTTTAGCGACGCTTTTATTTTTTTTCAGTTGAAGAAATTTTCTTTTTCTTTAAAAAAAATAGAGCAAAGTATGCCTAAAATTTATATAATTGACAACGCGTTTATCAGTGAAATTATCAGTGAAGACAAGGGTAAAAAATTAGAAAATTTGGTTTTTTTGTCCTTACTGCGAAAAGGGTACAAGAATAATGAAAATATTTTTTATTATGTTAATGGAAAAGAGATTGATTTTTTAATTAAAGAAAAAAACAAAATAAAATTATTAATTCAGGTTTGCTATGATATTACGGATTTCGCGACCAAAAAGCGTGAAGTTGGCGCACTTATTAAGGCCAGCGAAAAATTAAAATGTAATAATTTATTGATTATTACCAGTGATTATGAAAATGAAGAAAAAATAAAAAATAAAAAAATAAAATTTATTCCTTTATGGAAATGGATGCTTGAATGATATTTTAGGATTGAGTAAAAATTAAAAGCACTTTACTAAAAATGACGAATATCAAAAAAAATGTTATAATTTAAGCAGTTATAAAAAGTAAAAATTACATGAAAGCAAAGAAATTATTATTTTTTAATAGTATATTATTTTTATTGATTTTAATAATTATTTTTTTTATTGGTATTTTCGCGATTAAATATTTTAGCGCTCCACAGGCCGTTGCCCAAGAAGAAGAGGAAGACGTTTCCCCGCCCCTGGTATATAATATTAAAGTAGAAAGCGTATCAAACGCTTCTTCCACCATTACCTGGGAAACCGACGAGCTGGCCGATTCTTTAATTAATTACGGGCTTAACAAGGATTATGGGATTGCCAGAGATCCCCGCTTTGACAAAGTTGAGCATAAAATAATAATAGAAGACTTGCTTCCGGGCATGAATTATTATTTTCGTATTACCTCAACCGACAGCTCCGGCAACCAGGGAATA
>QMNH01000208.1 GCA_003647675.1 Candidatus Falkowiibacteriota bacterium
AACCCCAAACCGAATTTGGCATGGGATTAATTTTTTAATTTATTTTATTTTATCTTGCTAATTTTACAGCGGTTCCATAAACTAAAAGCTCGGCCGCTCCGCTCATGACCTGCGAGGTTGTGAAACGAACGCAAACAATCGCGTCTGCTCCCAGTTTTTCCGCCTCTTCTATCATTCTTTTAGTTGATGTTTTTCTTGCTTCGCTTAATGCTTCGGTATATTCTTTGATTTCTCCGCCGATTATGTTTCTTAAACCGGCCAATATGTCTTTGCCGATATGCTTGGCTTTAATAGTGTTGCCTTTAACTAATCCCAAAGTTTCCTTAATTTCTTTTCCGGGAATTAAATCAGAACTTGTTAATATCATAATTTTTTTTCATTTAACCTTTCTTTAATAAGAGAGATTAAAATAATAATTATTCCTAATATTATCGCTATGATTCCCAGCCTGACTACGACTGGAATAGTAGTGTCTTCAAAAAATTTAAATAAACCATAGCCAGCTATGGCGAGCAGGCCTGCGAAAAAAATTGTTAATCCTATTATATTTAATGGCTTCATAATTTTATTATAACATACTAAAAGTAATTCAAACAGCAACAAAAATTACTTGAAAAATTCTGCCAGAGCCTAATTATTGCGTTGGCGCGCAACAAATATTGGGAGAAATAAAACCGGTCACTTCGCCTATGTTTTTCTCGCCTTCCGCGCAAATTCCGCCGCCAACCGTATTAACGGGCTTGCCGCCTTTTTCCTCGCACTCCTCAGGCGTCAAAGATACTTCTTTAACCTCCCAATTATCAATATTAACGGTTTTGCGCTCTTTGGTAGAATTTTTTTCCAGCTTTATAATAAAACATCCCGGACAGCGCGCCTGAACTACCTCAATTACAGTAGTGTCTTCTTCCCAGCCAACATATTCAACCGCCGTTTTAACGGCCTGTCTGGATCCATCGCTTTCAATTTCCCATTCCCGGATACAAGCGCCTGCTTCTTCATCCCACGTATAGCCGGCCGGTCCGAGACAGCCATGTTCATCGGTTTGGCCGCCGATTAATTCTTTCCCAGGCCCTGCTTCTATCTGGCTGATTTGTCCGGTTCCGCTGATTTTTTGGTTTATTCTCGGACTGCCCGCGTAAAATACCTTACCACTACCTTGAATACTTATATCAAGATTCTCTCTAGCGTTAACTTTCGCCCGGCCAGAACCGCTGATTTCCACAGTTGTATTTTTTGTTTTTAAAGTGTCGGCCAAATATTTCCCTGAGCCGTTAATATCCAATTCTTGTGAATCGGCCCTACCGTTTAGCTCAAAATTGCCCGAACCGGAAATATTTGTCTTTAAAGTATTAACATCAAGCCCTAAATATACCTTGCCGGAACCATTAACAATCAAGCTCATATTGTCTGTTTTTATCAGGCCTGATTTAACCAGACCGGAGCCGGAGATTTTAATACTGTTTAATTCTTTTAATTTTATATCAAAAGTTATGTTCTTAAGTGGTTTAAACAAGGAAAAAAACCAATGCGTCTTTTTAAAGCTAATGTCCAGCGTTTCTCCTTTCACTTCTACCTGGATCAATTCCATAATATTGTCTTCGGCTTCAATAGTAAGGGCTTCCTCGCTCCCCTGCTTAATAATCAAATTTCCTTGCCCGGAAAGCGAAATTTTGTTAAAACCAGATACGTCCACATCCTTAGTAACAACATTACCGGAACCTATAATACTTTTAAAACCAAAAGGGGCGGCAGAAAAATAAAGTACTCCCAGCAAAACAAGCACTAGTAATACCAGGATGATTATAATTGTGTTTTTCATAAATTTATATTTAATAATAAAATCCCCATGTTTTAAATGGGGATATATTTATATTAGCAAAAAAATAATTTTTTGCAAACTAATTTTTTCTATTTATTATCCTTTTTGCCAAAACCCCTCCTAATCAAGCGATTAAGCGAATTAAAAAGAGGCCTGCAATTGAATAAAAATTTATTAACTCATAAACTTGCCGCGGCTAAAGCCCAGGACGCTCCGGCAATGCGGGCAAATATACATAATCTCCTGCTTAATAAAGCCCGCGCCTTTTATTTCTTTATTAACTGTCCCAAGCTCAACCTCGCCTTTACAATGCGGGCATTTGCCCTTGGGAGAAGGTTCATAATTATTCATATGTTTAATTAATTATTATTTTTACCTTTCTTGGCGCCCATGATTACCCAGGACGCCCCCAACGCTATCAGCGCCGTCCCGATTTCGGGATTAACCGCTACTACAAAAACTGTTCCTGCGCCGATAAAGCAAAGACCGGCAGGCAAAAAGGCTTTGTAATTTATTTTTTTTCATATATATTTTTAACCCTTAATTAGTTAGCGTATAAAAACGTAGAACGGCTTAAAGTTATTCGCTTCGCGAACCCGCCACTACGAATGCTGGACATGCGAATAATATTTTCACATATTTTTAATAAAATTGTTTTCGCTGATATTACCATATCACTTCAAAAAATTTTATTAAAAATA
>QMNH01000209.1 GCA_003647675.1 Candidatus Falkowiibacteriota bacterium
TACTTTTTCAATAGATTCTCGGCGTTCTTAGGCAATTCTGCTGCGCCAAGCGATTCAACTTTTTGTCTCGCTTCGTCGACCTGCGCTCCCTGTCGCTCAAGAGTCGCTTGTAACGTCGCGATAGTCTTTGCACGCTCAATCGTCTCGGCTTGCTCTGCGAGCCACGCAGTCGCTTTGTCTGCGGCTTCAACGATAACACTAAAGTTTTCCTTCGACTTGCAAAGCGGGCATTCGTTTCGGTCGGAGTTTAACGCCATTTCGGCGAGCGTGATAATCGCTTCGGTCTGTTCGATTTCCAGCGAGTCGCGGTCTTGCTTCTTTGCCGCTGGCATTGTGTCGAGTTCTTGCCGTGTCGCCGCTTCTTTTTTACGCAAGTCGAGCAACGTTCCGTTTGCGAAATTGAGTTCCGCCGCCTTCAATATAATCGACGTGCCTTTTTTGATACGCCTATCGAGTTCGTTAATTTTATCCTCGACAATATCAATAACGAAATCGGCTGGCAAGTCGAACTCCGTAAGCGTCGGTTCTTCTGTTCGCAATCCCGCAACGTCTCGCTTTGATTTGCGACGCACTTCAACGACGCACTCACGCAAAGCGTCAACGTCGCAAACGTCCGCACCGCTCACTTTGATTTCGCTGATAACTTCTTTCGGAAAATCGCCGATATGCTCGCTTATCGATTCTTCGATAAGTTCTTCCAAGCCCGAACTCGTTAGGCTGGAAAGTATCTTGCCCCGCTCTTTCGACGATAGTAAAACGAACGCTTGCGGATTCAGACAGAACGGCAATACTTCGTCCGGGTCGATGTTCTTGCTCGCATTCTTAACGGTTCGACCGAGACTGCATTCGGTTTCGTCGTCGGCAAGATAATCTATTTGCACGCTCAAGCTTTTATCTGCCGCTCCGCCCCGCAGAAGTTCGCCAACGTCCTTAAACTTCGATACTGCTCTCGCTTTTCCCGTAAAGCCGAAGTCTATTGCGTCAAGCAACGACGACTTGCCTTGATTGTTCGTGCCGATTAACAGCGTAACCGGCGAAGTCAAGTCGAGCGTCGCCGACTTAATTCCTTCGAAATTCTTTACGATTGCTTTTACCAGTTTTTTCATTCTGACTTCCCTTTCAAATAAAACGTTTCAATCTTTGAGTTTCCCGATTCAGTACCGGGATAAAAACATCGGACTGCACAATAAGCTGAACAAGTTTTCTTTCGTCCGCTGTATCTGTCGGCAAATCTATCTCGTCTACTCCGTTTTCGACCGCCGCCAAAACCGTAGCGTGCAAATCTTTAGCCAACGCCGTTCGTTCGATACTTTTCTGCACGTTAGCAAAGGCGTTCAATTGTCTAACCTTGATTTTCATAACTTGCTCGCTTTCATAAAATTAAAGTTACTTTTTAACTCTCTCTATAATTCGAGACACAATATCGGCGGAGTCGAACTTGACTTGGTCGAACGCTTCGTCGACCGCCGTTTCAACTCTTTTCAGAAATTCTTCCGACGTGATATTGTCGCCGATATATTCTATCAAGTCCAAGCAATCTTGATTTGTTGTCTCGCCGCGTTCTGCTCGGCACTTAATGTCTTTTACTGCAAATTCGTTTATCATAATCAACTCCCAATAAAAATGCCAGCCCCGCACTCGACTATTTCGTACACAACTCGTCGGAACGCCCGACGATTTTTACGGGGCTGGCTTACCCACTACTTACCGAACAAGTTACTTTTCTTCTTGTCGCTCTTTTTCTTGGTGCTTTTCTTAACCGCTTTTTTCTGCGCCTTCTTCTCTGTTGCTTTTCCCGCATCCGCTTTCATTTTTTCAGCTTGCTTGCGAATCTTTTTAGCTTGTGCGGTTTCTGGCTCGGCTGGCTCGGTCGTCTTATCTTTGCCAATCTGCAACTCGTCGATTGCTTCTGCGACCGATTTCGGCTCAACGTCCAACGGCTCTGCCGGCGTTTCGGATTTCGGGAAAGCGTTCTCGACAGTTCGAGTTCCTTCGTGAATCGCCGTACCAAGACCGATTAAGTGCCGCAAATCGTCGCCGTCAATATCCTCAACGCTTGACCTGTCGAGCGAATCGAGAATATCAGCTAAGTCTGCACCCATCTTAACAAGCCCGTCGATAACTTGCGTACGTCTTTTCTGAAAGTCCTGCGCTTTGCCGACCGCAACAAGCTTGCATTTTTCCAGTATCGGATTGATAATGCTGCGCGGCACGACGCGAGTTATAGCGTTACGCATAGCTTTACTAACTGTCGCCGCTTGCGTGGTGCTTATCATATCGCTGTTGTATCGTCTGCCGTTTTTGTCGAGTATTCGACTTGAGACTTTTTGCCGAACGAGAACGTTGTTCTCTAAGTCTCGGCAAGTTCCCTGCGCAACGACGCTATCGCCCGTCTCGCCGACAATATCGCCGTCGACTGCAATGTTTCCGAAACAAATCATTGCCATTTCTGCAAGTCTGATACTCGGTCCCTCGATACGCTTGCCGCCTCTCGGTACAGAATAGAAGCA